>JAUWGF010000187.1:0-3179 GCA_030606515.1 Deltaproteobacteria bacterium
CCAGGAAAAAGCGTTCGTAAATAGGGAGTTTCCCTCCGCCCCCCTCGGTCACATAGCCGGCTCCACCCCTTACATGGCCGATGATGGACTTCCAGATGGGATGGTAATAGCTGACACCGCCTTCCAGTTTCACAAAGGCACTGTCACCGCCAAGGAGCCCCCCTGCATATTCAATTGAGATTTTGTTGTTCCAGCCGTGGGAGGGATTGTAGTAGTCATCTCTTGTGTCATAGGTGAGACCGGTGCCTACAGACCTGGTAGAATGGATATCCTGTGAATCCTTTATGATTGTTGATGCATCGTCAGAAACGTCCGACATATCAGTATTATCCATTCTCAGCTTAACAAACGCACTGAGATCATCGTTCAGGGGGTAGCCAAAACGTAACGCACCTCCCAGGCTTTCCTTTGTGTAGTCGTCATATTCCCGCTCCCAATTGTACATTTCAATACCAAAGGAAAGTCGAGTATCCCTGAAATAAGGCTCGACAAAACTCAGTGAGTATCGATTAGTCTCCGAGCCAAGTACACCCTTGAAACTCAGGGTCTGACCCTTCCCAAGGAAATTCCTTTGGCTAACCTCCCCCATGAGCATTAAATTTTCCACTGAGCTATACCCTGCCCCTATGCTGAAGGTACCGGTTGCCCGCTCCTTGACCTCCACCTTGAGGTTCATATATTCTTCGCTGCTCCCTTTACTGGGGGTAAGATTTACATCCTCAAAGTAACCCAGCCTGTTCAGCCTTTGATTACTCTTCCTGAAGCCGGAGGCGCTGAAGGGCTCAAGCTCTTTGACCCTTAGTTCCCTCCTGATGACTTTATCCCTTGTCCTTGTATTTCCAACTATTTCTATTCGTTCGAACTTTACACTTGGGCCTGTATTCACCAGCAATGTAATGTTTACCAGCTTTTTCTCAGAATCCTTTTCAATCCTCGGAGTAATATCGGCATAGGCAAAACCCTCATCTGCATAAAGATCTGTGAGCTTCAACATGTCCTGGCGAAGTACCTGCCGGCTGAAAACAGGCTCCTGAGTGATCTCAAGCTCGCTTAAAAGTTTTTCCTTGTCCTTGAAAAAGTCCTGCTCTATATCTACCAGACCTACTCCATAACGACTTCCCTCTTCTATGGGAATCGTGATATAGAGCCAGGCATCTTCCCTCCGGATCGTAGGGCGGCCCACTTTGGCATCCACATAACCCTGATTGTGGTAATAGGCGGCAATTCTTCCCAGGTCCCTCTCCAGGGCATCCTGCTTGAGGACAGACTGGTCCCCCTTAAACAGGGCCACGATATTGCTCCAGGAAGGAATCCAGAGAGATTTTTTCTCTGAGGTCTCCAATAATTTTTCTAATTCCTTATCAGAAAAAGCATGGTTACCCTGGAATTCAATGGCCTTGATACGGACCTGCTCTCCTTCCGTAATCTCAAACACCACATCGGCTGTCTGTCCTGACACCTGTTCCACTGAGGCCAGAATGCTGGTTCCAGCATAGCCCTTTTCCATATATAGGGCCTTGATCTTCTCGGCATTTTCCTGAAGGGTCTTTTCCTGAATAATAGTATATGGCTTAAGATCTATGATCTCACGTATCTTTTCCTCTGAAATTTCTTTATTGCCGGATAATTTGATTTTCTGTATGACAGGCTTTTCTTTCACAATAAAGGTCACGATGCGACCGGAAGGACTCTCATTGACATCAACCTGCACATCATTGAAGAAATCCATCTTATATATGTTTTTAATATCAGAGGCAATAATCTCAGGATCGAAAAGATTACCGACCCTGGTTCCAGCCGCCTGCAGGATTGCGTCGGTATCCACTCTCCTGTTACCACTGACACATATCTCCGCCACCAGGTAAGGGGCAGCCAGGATCTTTACCATCTCGGCTTCCATCTGATCCAGAAGCATACTCATCTCGCTCCGGTCCCCTTTGGCAAAAAGATTCCTTGGCTCACCAGCAGTATCCTCCAGGTCAACAAGCCTTAAATTCAGGCCCAACCACTCCCCAAGGCAGCTAATACTCCCATAAAACACAAACTGAACCTGTTGGGCCTTTCCAGCTTTAATAACATCATCCAAAGACTCTGGTGATTTGTCTTTTGACAAAAGCACTATATATCCACGAGATTCAAGGCGTTTGGAAAGTCCGTCCCTTACCTCATCTGCCAGGCATGACTTATCTTTTGGTCCATAATAAGCCAGTGATGTCCCGAGAATGGTTGCGGATGGAAGAGAAATGCTCCCCATGGTACTTGAGACCAGAATAAATTGAAAAGGCAGAGACAAAACCAAACATACGGCAAGTAAAAAAAATGATCTGTATATAGAGACTATCAGTCTTTGTAGGACATTAGATGTTTTCATTTATTATTTTCCATATAAAATTAAATTGTCACCATCAAGATATACGCCCAACACCGAAATTCTTAAGTTCAGAGGCGTTGAGTTCAACGGCCCGGCCCTCTGCCAACCCGATACATCGGTCCATACGGCTTGCCAAAGCCAAATTATGGGTAACAACTACCACGGTTGTGCCGTATCGTCTATTTAAGGTAAAAATTAATTCCGCGGCCTTTTCTCCAGTCCTTTCGTCAAGATTTCCAGTAGGTTCGTCAGCAAGGAGCAACCTGGGTTTTCTTACCATGGCCCTTGCCAGGGCTACTCGCTGCTGCTCACCACCTGAGAGCTGACCAATGCGGTGATCAAATCTTTTTTCAAGACCAATTTCAGCCAGTATATCCTTTGCCATTTCCCTGGCCTTGGGCCTGGATTCCCCAGCCACAAAACACGGCATCATAACATTCTCAAGGGCGGAAAACTCCGGCAAGAGGTGATGAAACTGAAAGACAAATCCCAGTTCTTTATTACGAAACCTGGAGAGTTTAGTATCATTCCAGGAAAACACATCCTCTCCAAAGTGGAAAACCTTACCGCTGGTGGGGCAATCCAGGGTGCCCAGTATGTGAAGGAAGGTGGTCTTCCCAACCCCTGAAGCCCCAACCACTCCAACAATTTCACCAGAATAAATCGAACACTTGAGATCCTTCAGCACCTCTACCTTGAGTCCGTTGTTCGTAAAGACCTTTCTAAGACCATCAATTTCTAAAACCAAGGTTTTGCTGCTCAACCTACGAGGAGACAAAGGGTCTCTTGCGCCAGCAGGTTCTAACAA
>JAUWGF010000143.1:0-4800 GCA_030606515.1 Deltaproteobacteria bacterium
CGGCATTCTCTTCTCTTTACCTTTTTCCCACTTCTCTCCTGCCTTCCTCAGAATCTCATTCACAAAATCCCCACTACCCAAAATTCTTTCATCAGATAGTTCCCTTTCTTCTCTCTTACGTCGCAATAAAGCTCTTTTATCTCCACCTGCACTCCGGAGCAATCCACCACCCTGTAGTTCCGGCCGACTCCCCTGATCAACTCCTTGTTTTACGAAATGACGGTATCTTCTACGTGCAACCTTGAGGGTGTCTCCAAAATAGAGAAGTACTTCTTCGATGGTTTTTTCTGCTAAAGGCTTGTTTCCGACAGGATTTACAGGATGATCAGGATTTTGTTGTTGCTTTTTTCCCTTTCCGGAAGAAAGGGAAAAGGACAATCTGCCTCCCGCCCTCCATCCTTTTGACTCAGGAGAGGCGGGCCCGTCGGCGGAGGGGGTACTTTCTTTGTCCTTATTTGGTTGCCCTGGTTGGTTTGGAATGGGGGACGTTGTTTCATATTTCCATTACAGGGCTATGCACTTGACTCCACCAGCTACTATATGTTGTGCAAAAGGTAAACGTTGCTTTTTCAGGTTTTCAAGCGGTTGAGCAGGTCCATAAATGGTATTTGGCGACTGTAGGTTCTATTGACCGATGACACCCGTCAATATCTGACTTCACGGAAAAACAATCTCTACCTAAACACCGAAGACCGTACGCATGGACCGCTGCTTCAAACGGAAACAAAAAGCATAAAGCCCGTATTTGCAACAACTACATCTTGTGGTCAGTGGAGCCAAGTGCATACCCCCGTTCCATTATTGATGAACCGCAAAGATCGCTGAGATTAACCCTTTTGTTATTTTCTGTTGAGAGGGACGGAAAACAAAAAGCCATAACTTCTATCTGTATAGTTTTAATTTATCATATGCCGATCTATTTGGCGCGCACCATGGATTACCGCTAAGACATCTATCTGTTCAGGCTTTATTCGGTAAATGATACGATACGGTCTCTCTATCACCTCGCGAATATCCTCTGCTTGAAATTCAGGTACCATCCGACCAGACCTTGGAAATGCGGCAATCTGCTCACTATGTTTAGTCAACCTGTCTACCATTCTTGTCGCATAAATGTGCGAATTCTCAGAAATATAGGTATGAATGTCCGCAAGGTGCTTTATGGCATTTTTAGTCCAGTGAACTCTCACTTCTCAAGCCCAAACTTGGCACGTACCTCTTTCACATCGATTGTCCGTCCTGCATCGCTATCTTTTATCCCCGCTTCAATAGCCTGACGAACATATATTCTGTACATCAGGTCATCCCAAGTTGCATCCTCAGGAATATCTTTCAATAAATTCTGAGCTTCTACTCTTATATTGCCCGTCTGCATAGGCTGAACCTCCGATTGTGTTTTAATTAGCAATGGGGGACGTTGCCACCCTAATTAAATGGTCCAAAGGAATTTAATGGGGTAAATATTCCACTATTCTTGAAGAACATCATAATGTAATAAGGGACTGGTTTAGGATACAGTTAAATTTTCAAATGGTGGTTTTGCCCAAACCGGCTCGGAAATGTCAACTGTGGTCATTTCGGCGTCAGGCTCAAAAGGCACTTCGGTATCCAGCATATCTTCAGCGCCGACTCGTAAAGATTCGATAAGTTCCGCTCTTGTTTTCTCCTGTGCATTTACTCCGGGCAAATCAATAAGCCAGCCAATCCACCATTCACCAGACTTTTTTATAACTGCTCTGTATTTCATATCATCACCTCACAAAGGGTATATCCAGATCCTTACAAATCTTCCTCGCTAATTCATCAACAATTTCATTATGTCTCGGAACCTCCGTTTTCAATCTCCTTCTTTGATAGATACTATGCCTGCTACCTTCCCGTAACAAAAATCCATCATATTTCTTGATATGCCTTAAGTTGCTTTCTTTTCATATGCTTACAATCCGGCGTAGGCATCCCTTTCTAAAAATGGGAATTGAATTCCAACATAATGATCTAATGATCTGGGGGACGTCCTCGAATACACGGATAACTGCACTGGGGGTCAAATCCTTCCTCTCCGATTATCTCTAATGACAAACCGACTACAGCCATAATCAACCATAATCAAAAAAAGAGACGCTGCCGCCATTGGGGTGAAAATATACCCCCTTAAGACCAATTCCTACTAATATTTACAAACCCATCCTCCCTTACGGAAGAAACTTGGTGGCACCGACGACCGGCCGTTACCAAAGCGGTAGTAACTTGCGGGAAGGTATACCCACCTCTTCCCTTATCTTTCTTGTGTCTTTTCTGCTGCCATCAAACAAAATGGCTACATCAAAGGAGTCGGGCTCGTAGTTTTTTAGAGACTCCCAGCAGGAGCAGTGACCGACAAGTGTCAGGTCCAGGGCATTCTCCTGTATAATGGAGTCCATAAAGTCTTTGACGACAGCAGGTCCGACAAAAACGATGCGACGGCCTTTGTCTTCAATAGCAACCAATCTTTCCGCCAATCTCTCTCGCAGGCTGTGATACTCTTTGAGTTTCCACATTACGAATTTGGCGGCAAGCCGTGACTTGGCCTCAATGCCTTTCGGGGTCAAGAGATAGACATAACCTATTTTGCGGGGATTTTTCCGAAAGTTCCCGATCTTGACCAGGCCCTTTTCCAAAAAGCTTTTGAGGACATAATTTACCTGACCGAGGCTTATGCTGGCTTGCTCGGCAAGTTGGCGCTGGGTAGAGATCTCCTCTCTGTCTAAGGTATCTAATATTTGGAAATGATTTTCTGAGAGTTCCATGGGATTGGTTGCCTAATGTTGTTCATCTTTGAACAGGTTTTTTATACTGAACGGGCTTCGAAGTCAAGTGATAGGGAACTGCTAATCTGAGGGACGCTGTTTCTGGCTCCTTATTCGAGCTCGTGGATAGGAGTTTCTTTTTTCACACTTTATGAGTTTGTAAATTTTCGGTATTATTTGGATCAGTTTCCCGGAATTCTATTAGCTCTATTCCGGCCTCTGCCAACATATCACGGGACATGGGATCTGCATAGCCTTTTGCGTAATAGATGGCCCGGATGCCGGCATTTATCAGCATTTTTGTGCATATAACACAGGGCAGGTTAGTGCAATACAGAATGGAGTCGGCTATGGGAATCCCATGGTATGCAGCTTGAATAATTACATTTTGTTCAGCATGGAGCCCTCTGCAGAGCTCGTGCCTCTCGCCCGAAGGGACCTTGAGTTCTTCCCTCAGGCAACCTATTTCAAGGCAGTGCCTCAAGCCACTCGGCACACCGTTGTAACCTGTGGCCAATATACGACGATTTTTTACAAGAATTGCCCCCACTTTACGGCGCAGGCACGTGGACCTCTGAGCAACCAGGTGGGCTATGGACATGAAGTAGGCGTCCCAGGACGGCCTGGTATTTTTTATATCTTTTTCCATATTTTCCAACCCGGATAAACCGGAATAGTGCCTTAAGTGAACTAAAGTTTGAAGTGCCTAAAGTGAGCTAAAGTGCCTAAAGTTGTGGTACGCGCTTTCAGCGCGGTTAATATAAATAGATGGAGCGAAACGATACCTTAACTTTAGGCACTTCAAACTCGGTAAATCAGCCAAGACCATATCGTGCCAGACGTTCGGAATATAGCGGAAACCTCTCGCACAGGGACCGAATCTTTATTTTAATATCTCCAATCAACTTATCGTCTTTAGGTTGGTTCAAGAGTTCTGAGATGTAGTTACCTACTTCTTCCATCTCTTTTTCTTTGAGCCCTCTCGTAGTTACTGCAGGGGTCCCGATCCGGATACCGCTGGTAACACTCGGGGAACGGGTATCAAAGGGAATAGTGTTTTTATTTACCGTGATACCGGACCGCTCCAGTATCTCTTCTGCCTTTGCTCCTGTGAGGCCCTTGTCTGAAAGATCCATAAGTAACAGGTGATTGTCCGTGCCCCCTGAGACCAGACGAAATCCTCGGTCCTGCAAGGTCTTTGCAAGGGTCTTTGCGTTTGAAACAATCTGCTGCTGGTATATTTTAAAATCGTCTCTCTGGGCCTCTTTAAAGGCTACGGCCTTTGCGGCGATTACGTGCATCAAGGGACCTCCTTGAATGCCAGGGAAGATCTGGCTGTTCAAGGATCGGGAATACTTTTCCATGGCTAATATGATTCCGCCCCTGGGACCTCTCAAAGTCTTGTGGGTCGTGGAGGTAATAAAGTCTGCAAATGGGACTGGGGACGGATGAATACCCGATGCCACGAGTCCGGCTATATGGGCCATGTCTACCATAAGATAGGCCCCAACTTCGTCGGCTATCCTTTTGAAGGACGCAAAATCCACGATGCGGGGATAGGCGCTTGCTCCGGCAATAATGAGCTTAGGCCGGTGTTTTTTCGCAATTTCTGCAACCTGGTCGTAATCTATGGCTTCGGTCTCCCTGCTTACACCATAATGACCTATCTTGAAAAATCGTCCTGAAAAGCTCGCTGGTAAACCATGAGAGAGATGCCCTCCGTGTGCCAAATCCATGGACAAGATGGAGTCACCTGGGTTGAGGACGGCAAAATATACCGCCATGTTTGCCTGAGTACCTGAGTGGGGCTGTACGTTGGCATACTCGGATCCGAAGAGCTGGTTCAGGCGGTCAATGGCAAGCCTCTCCACCACGTCCATGTTCTCGCATCCGCCATAGTATCTCCTCCCAGGGTAGCCTTCGGCGTACTTGTTCATGAAGACACTGCCTTCTGCCTGCATAACCGCCTCACTCACGAAGTTTTCCGAGGCTATCATCTCAAGCTGCTCTGTCT
>JAUWGF010000030.1:0-13446 GCA_030606515.1 Deltaproteobacteria bacterium
AAAGTCTGAAACATGATTCCGCTCAAAAAGCCCGAGATGCAAGGCGCGAAATTTTCCAGGCATGAGACGTACTTATCGTACGTCGCAGTGACTGGAAAATTGAAGCAACGCCGCAGATTGGGTTTTTTCAGCGGAATCAGTAATGATTTTGACTTTCTGCCCCTAAGACAGTAATAAATGTGAGAATTTTATTTTTTGGAAAGGACAAGGAATAATACATGAAAGTCTTAGTAACTGACCCTATAGCAAGGGATGGAATTGAAATTTTTAAAACCGCAGGGCTTGATGTGGAAGAACGTCCCGGGCTCTCGCCCGAGGAACTCCTGGAGGTCATTCAAGACGCTGATGGCCTGGTGATTCGTAGCAATACCAGGGTGACCCAGAAAGTAGTGGATGCTGCCAAAAAGCTGAAGGTTGTGGGAAGGGCCGGTACAGGCCTTGATAATGTAGACATTGCTGCCTGCAACAAGCGGGGTATTGTTGTAATGAATACTCCGGGGGGAAACACCAACTCCGCTGCAGAACACAGTATAGCCATGATAATGGCACTCTCACGCCACATTCCTCAGGCAACCGCCTCAATGAAGTCGGGCAAGTGGGAGAAAAAGCGCTTTTCAGGTCAAGAGGTGGCAGGGAAGACCCTTGGAATTATAGGTATCGGCCGGATCGGAAGCATCGTTTCACAGTTGGCCCAAGGTCTCAAAATGCAAGTTGTGGCATTTGACCCCCACATACGTCCGGAAATGGCTGAAAAACTTGGAGTGGAGTTGACCGACCTTGACAATGTCCTTGCAAGGGCTGACTACATATCCTTACACTCCCCCTTGACCTCAGAGACAAAGGGGTCCGTCAATGCCAAACTTTTCAATAAGATGAAGGATGGGGTCATGGTGCTCAACTGTGCCCGTGGCGGGATCATCAACGAACAGGATTTATACGAAGCCATGAAGTCAGGAAAGGTGGCAGGTGCTGCTCTGGATGTGTTCGAAACAGAACCTACAGGTAAAGAACACCCGTTATTCTCCCTGGACAATTTTATTTGTACACCTCACCTCGGTGCCTCAACCAGAGAGGCCCAGGAAAACGTTGCCGTGGCTGTTGCCAGGCAGATCTCAGACTATCTCACAAAGGGTGAGGTGAGAAATGCCGTAAATATGCCATCAGTCAGCGAAGAGACCCTGGCTCAGTTGACCCCTGTCCTCAGTCTTGCTGATAAATTAGGGGCCTTTCATGCCCACCTCACTACTGCACCTGTTGATGAAATAACTGTTTTCTATCAAGGGGATATAGCAGACCTTGACACTGCACCGGTTACCATATCAGTAATCAAAGGCCTCCTTTTCCCAATACTCAGGGAAGAAGTGAATTTTGTAAACGCCCCTATACTTGCTGAGGAGCGAGGTATAAAAGTCACGGAATCCAAGAGCAAGACATCTGAGGACTTTACCAGTCTCCTCACCGTCACAGTAAAGACAGCCAATGGCACCAATACTCTGGCAGGAACCATATTTGGCAAAAAAGAACCCCGTCTTGTCAGAATCAATGATTTCTGTCTAGAGGCTGTGCCGGAGGGACATATGTTGCTCATTTACAATGAAGACCGTCCAGGGGTAATCGGTCGAATCGGAATTACCCTGGGTGAGGCGAACATTAACATAGCCCAAATGCAGGTAGGACAGGATCCGGACCATCATAGGAATGTCATACTTCTGACCACGGATAATTCGGTAGGACCAAATGTCCTTTCCCGTCTCCTGCAGCAGGACGGTGTTGAAAAGGCTCAAGCCATAGAACTCTGAGAAAGTTGCTTGGGTCTCTTGCAAAAGCACGGTTCAATAAATGCCGATTAATTTAATTCGACCGAGCCTCAGTCAGACATCATCGGGATAAAGAGAATTGACGATAATGGCAAGGACATCAAGGTCAGTGGAACCGTAATAGTGGAAAAAACGTAATTGTCACCGAGACGCCCTCTCACTTAACGATTCTATGGCAGCTACCCGGCATAGTCTAAAATCTATTCTTGAGGCCATGTTATTGGTAGCAGACAGGCCTATTGGTCTGAAGAAATTCACTCAGCTTCTGCCTGAATATGACAGGGGTGCTATAATCACTACATTGAAAATCCTCCAGAGGGAGTACAATGACGAAAAACACGGTTTTGAACTCAAGGAGGTAGCAGGGGGATTTCGTCTTCAGACCCGCAGGAATTTGCGAAGCTGGGTGCTCAGGCTCAAGAGATCAATTCCGGTAAGACTCAGCAGGGCAGCCCTTGAGACGCTTGCCGTTGTGGCGTATAGACAGCCAACAACAAGGGCAGAGGTTGAAAGTATCAGAGGAGTGGACGCCAGCGGCACCCTGCGTTTCCTGCTCGACAGAAAGATCATCAGGATTGTCGGCAGAAAGGACCTTCCCGGTCGCCCGTTACTTTA
The DNA here is from genome assembly GCA_030606515.1 of Deltaproteobacteria bacterium. GTDB lineage: Bacteria > Desulfobacterota > Dissulfuribacteria > Dissulfuribacterales > UBA3076 > UBA3076. The sequence continues at coordinate 2,433 of JAUWGF010000030.1, forward strand.
TGGCACGACCCGGCAGTTCCTGGAGGTATTTGAACTAAAGGATTTGTCAGACCTGCCATCCCTGGCAGAAATGGCCGAACTGGAACATCAGACAAACGGCCTTCCTCAAATCCCATTATTCAGACAGGTTAGAGATTGAGGAATTGAGGGATTGGAGGTATTTCATTCATTTTAATTCCGTAGCCGTTGACGGCTGGAAACTTGAAATTGGAAATTAGAAATTTGGGTAATTGGAACAAAAAGGTTCAGAACACCGTAGGCTATCAGATAATACGATCATCTGAAACAGTACAAAAGCATAAAGGCCAAATTTCTAATTTCTAATTTCTAATTTCAACATTCCGTTTTATAAAAGGACCTGAAGAGATGTGCCAATCCACAATCTATCTTAAAAAAGGCGATACGGAAGAAGAGATATTACGTGATGCCATCCTGGTAGAACCCTGTTCAGGAGGGGTCAAAATACAGGGATTATTTGATGCCCCCAAGATCATTCCTGCCCGCATTGCCAGCATTGATCTATTAAAGAACAGGATCATATTGGAGCCTCAAGAGTAGTTCCCTTTCAATTAATAATAGCTGATTCCGCTGAAAAAACCCAATCTGCGGCGTTGCTTCAATTTTCCAGTCACTGCGACGTACGATAAGTACGTCTCATTCCTGGAAAATTTTGCGCCTTGCATCTCGGGCTTTTTGAGCGGAATCATATTTCAGAATTTTTGCAGTGTAATAATAGCTTAAATTTAGATTGCTTCGTCGCTACGCTCCTCGCAATGACCTTCTGCACCTGTCATTGCGAGCAAAGCGAAGCAATCTCAAAATGATCCTATACTATTAAATTAGAAAACGTTATAATAACACGTCTTAATATGGAAATATCTATGCTGAAAGGAGCTTAAAGTTAAATGACCGATTTGGAAAAGCTGAGGGTACTCCTACCCCATTGGATTACGCACAACCGTGAACACATAGCCGAAATCGACAGGTGGACCAAGTTATTTGAAGATTCAGACAATATCCAGGTAAAGGAAGCACTCAAAAAGGCAATAAGCGCCACTGAACAGGTTACTAAAGAGTTGCAACACGCCCTGGACCTGGTCGGGGGTCCCATTGAGAGCCCTGAACCCCATGGCCATCACCACGGACACGGTCACACCCACCACGAACATGGAAAGGATTTATGAGATACATAAGCACCCGCGGAGGGATTGATCCCATATCTTTCACAGAAGCCGTAATGATGGGTCTTGCTGCAGACGGAGGGCTGTTATTGCCAGACCCCCTTCCATCTGTGGGTTCGGCCACTCTTGATGAATGGAAAGACCTGAGTTATCCAAGGCTTGCCCTGAAAATTATGGGCCTCTTTGTTGACGATCTTTCAGACAAAGAGCTTGAGGCACTCATTCACGATGCCTATATCACATTTGATACGCCTGATGTCACCCCTATTGTTAAAGTTGGAAAACACTATGTCCTGGAACTATTCCATGGGCCGACCCTGGCCTTTAAGGACGTTGCCTTACAGGTCCTGGGAAATCTTTTTTCTCTTCTTCTTAGGGAATCAGGCGAGAATATGAACATCCTCGGCGCCACCTCCGGAGATACGGGCAGTGCCGCCATCTATGGGGTCAGAGGAAAGGATAATATTAACATCTTTATACTCCATCCCCAGGGGCGGGTGAGCAAGGTGCAGGGCCTTCAAATGACCACGGTGCCGGAGAAAAACGTCTTTAATATTGCAGTGCAAGGCACCTTTGATGACTGCCAGGCCATAGTAAAGGCCATATTCAACCAGCTTGACTTCAAGGCTCGATATCATCTGGGTTCCATCAACTCCATCAATTGGGCCAGAGTCCTTGCCCAAGTCGTATATTACGTCTATGCCGCCCTGAAGGTGAAAGAGCAAACAGGACCTGAATCAGTCAATTTTTCTATACCAACCGGGAATTTTGGAGATATCTTCGCAGGGTATGTAGCAAAACAGCTTATTCAGCCCAATATAGGAAGACTGATCCTTGCCACCAATGAAAACAATATTCTGACTCGTTTTGTCCTGCAGGGCCGCTACGCCAAAAGCGAAGTGGTTCCCACCATAAGTCCCTCTATGGATATCCAGGTCGCCAGCAATTTTGAGCGCTATCTTTATTACCTGTACAATCAGGAACCAGAACGGATAAAACAGGCATTTATCTTTCTTGATAAGCAAAATGAAATTATCATTAGCCAAGAGGAACGGGCCCAGGTGAGAAAAGATTTTGCCTCTGCTTCTATAGACCAGGCCTCAACGATCACAACCATCAGAGACATATATAAGGAAACAGGTTATATTCTGGACCCCCACACTGCAGTGGGGGTAGCCGCGGCTGAGAGGCTGGGGCCTGATCTACCAAAAGGACCCACTATATGTCTGGCCACTGCACATCCGGCAAAATTTCCCAAGGCTGTACGCAAAGCCATAGGCAGGGAACCAGAGCGACCGGAATCATTAAAAGGAATTGAAGGCAGGCCTAGCAGATGTAAAATCTTACCTGCAGAAGTAGACGCGGTGAAGAATTATATTGTGAAGCATGCTTTATAACCACTAAAGACCTTGCTTTTTCAACTCTGATATCAGTTTCTCCTGTTCCGAGGTAAGCTTGGCCGGCACCTCAATCATTATTCGAACATATTCGTCTCCTCTGCCACCAGAAGCAGTCGGGAGACCCTTCCTTCTCAGACGTAACTTCTGTCCACACCGTGCACCTGCAGGAATCTTTAGCCTCACTGTCCCCCCTTCCACAGTCGGGACCTCCACTTCCGTACCAAGGCAGGCATCAGTAAATTTCACAACCTTGTCCACTTCCACATCTGAACCGCTTGAACGAAAACCGGGATCCAGCTTGAGACTGATAAGCAGATAGAGGTCTCCTCTGCCTCCGGGTCCCTGTCCCCCCTTGCCTGCTACCCGGATTTTCTTCCCGGGACTAATGCCTTTTGGTATATGCACGGAGATTCGCTCAGGATTGCCGCCGGTCTGGATAGCTATCAACTTATGTGAACCTTTAAGGATCTCCTTCGGGGAAAGGGCCAGTTCCAAAACCACGTCCTGCCCGATTGGTTGTGAATACTGAAAACCTTGTTTACATGAACGGCCACCAAAGCCGCCACCCCTGCCACCAAAGGCCTGCCCCAGGATCTCATCAAAGGAGACTTCAGTGCCGCCTCGTCCGCCAAAAAAGACTCCACCACCTCCGAGATCCTGAAAAATATTAGTAAAATCAAAATTCCGGAAGATGTCCTCCTGTGTAAATCTTTGATGAAATTCCGTGGAACCAAAGGTATCATACTGACGTCGTTTTTCAGGATCACTCAGCACTGCATAGGCCTCGTTAACCTCTTTGAAGCGCTCTTCAGCAGTTTTATCCCCTTTATTCTTATCCGGATGATACTTGAGTGCCATTTTTCGAAATGCCTTCTTGATCTCTTCAGGAGAGGCATTCTTTGAAACACCAAGTAGCTTGTAATAATTTTTCTTTTCACCCATATTCTTACCATCTCACTGTATATTTTTTTGATATGATTCCGCTGAAAATACATCATCTGCTGCGTTGCTTCGATTTCCTCGTCACTGCGACGTACGCTAAGTACGCCATTCCTCGGAAATCTCGCTCCTTGCATCTGAAGCATTTTGAGCGGAATCATATTTTAGGTCTTTTTGCAGTATAATTATATATTCTATAATTCAAAAATATTGTACTATATATTTTCAAACATGCCGTTCATATACAACCAAAGGCGTTAATTGAGAAATTTTTTGGCTGCGGGGAATTAAACCCTATAGATTTCGCATCATCCTTCATAATGATTAGAGTAATCCGTGTAATCTGCGAAATCTGTGGATTAAAAGTAAAGTAAAATTAATAACTACTAAAGCAAAGTCAAGAAAAGTGCCCTACTCCTCAGTCCATTCCAGGCCCCATCGTGTGGCCCTTTTTGCTCCCTCCAGTCCACTGGAATCAGAAAAGCTGGATACAGGTCTCAAGATAATTGAAGAAAAAGCCCCATGGCTCGAGATTATAAATAATACATTTACTGATCAGACCGAGGACATACCCTCCCTGCCCTATCTTGCAGGGAAAGACCAGCTCCAGGCCGACAGATTTACAAGTCTTCTCTTGGACACATCCATAGACATTGTATGGTGTTTAAGGGGGGGATACGGATCCTTGCGTTGGCTAAGCATGGTGCCATGGGACCGAATTGGGCATGAGGCTCCGGTACTGATAGGTTTCAGTGATGTAAGCTTCCTCCACTCAGCCCTTTTCCAACAAGGTCATCTGTCAATACACGGCCCTCTGATGTCAACCCTGCCGATTACGACAGAACCCGCAAGAAAAGCCCTATGGACATGCCTTGATCAAGGAAAATTTCCCAGCCTTTCCGGCACTACCCTTAGCCCTGGCAAGGCAAAAGGTCCACTCATTGGAGGAAATCTGACTTGTGTTATCCATCTTATCGGTACAACTTATGAACCCGGATGGGATGGAGCAATCCTCTTGATTGAGGATCACAATGAGGCTCTTTATCGCCTTGACCGGATGCTGACGCAGCTTTTACTTACAGGAAGGTTATCCAGGTTGGCGGGAATTGCTGTAGGCCGGCTCCTGGGAACTGGAAAGCCGGAAAAGCTATTACAAACACTGTTGCAGGACCGGCTCAGCTCCATCGGGGTCCCCATAATCACTGATCTTCCCGTAGGTCATATACCTGACAATTATCCACTGTTAATTGGCGGAGACTATGAATTGGATGGAGAAAAGGGCATCCTGAAACCAATGACAGGGCTACCCGGACTTCAGCGCCCCTGAACCTCCATCTCAACCAATATTTCCCCTTCCAGAACTCTGCTGCCAAACCCTGCCATCACAGCAGTTACCACACCTGTGCATGGAGCTGAAACCGTACAGAAAAGCTTCATCCTCTCCAGTGTCAAAAGCTCATCACCTTCCCTCACGTGCATACCGGGCCTGAGTGAGCGGTTCATGTCCACCACGGTCCCAGCCATATGGGCCTTGATCCGGATGACCTCTGAGCTATTGAGATTATTCATCTCTCCCATGCCTTTATAAAACGTTGCTTTTTGCCAGGCCAGCACTTGAATCTAAAAATATTGATGATAAAAAAGGTATGTTATAAATACATAATAAGAACTAATCGGTCATGGGCCAACCAAATTTTTCAATACAGGGCCAATAGCTTCTAATAGGAGAATATACGGACATGCCATCCAAGGCTCTAGAGGTCAATATTGCCTACAGCCGCGTTGATGTCACTGTTGACAAAAGATATGAAATCTTACAGGAGGTCATGGGAGAATACCATGGCGTCAGAGAGAGATTGCTGATCTTCCTGGAAGAAATATGCCACCCTTACAAGAACTGGGAATTTATCGTAAAGGAAGCAAGAGGCTATGCGCTTAATTATTTCCAAGTACTCCGAACCCACGCCAAAGGGCCTGAAGCAGCAAGACTGTATATAGACATCTTTTTCCAGGCCATTGATTCCTCCCGGGACGAAAAACTTAGGATCAACGCATCTGACAACATCCTCTCTTTCATTCAAAAGATCATTAAAGATGCCGGCACTGATCTTTTCAGATTCTTGCCTGTCCTGGATTACGCATTTGACAGAATCAGGCATTATCCGAGAAAGACGTTCGCTTTATTTGTCAAAAGTTTTTATCAGCTCAACAGGCTTGGATGGAGCTATTCTCAGGCAGTCCCTTCAGAATCAGGCTTTACTGCTGTAAATCATCTTTTGATCAGGTACTTTCGATATACATATGACTACTGGTTAGAGCAGGTTGATCCGCTTGTCTGGTTTGAAAAAGAATCTGGAAAGGCAGGATTGGATAAGATTTTCAGACCTGTCTCACACAAACAGCTAAAGGCCTATCACGATAAGCTGGAGAGTATTATACGCGCTGAGGACGACGGCCCAAAGACCATTCTTGATCAGATTGTTGAACTTCCGGGACATGGTCAAATCGTCACCATTTACAGTGAGATTCCACAAGAGCTCCTTAGTGCCGGAGATGATAAGGCACAGGGAAACCAGTGGAAATTGCTATTTCTCTTTCGCATTATGGATACTACAGGTCTTTCACCTGTTCATGAAGAGACCTTAAGGGACATCAATCGAACCCTTGCCTGGCTGATTCATTATGAAGACCCTTTGGTCATTCAGCAATCCCTGGAAAAGACCTTTGCAATTTTAAGAAGGAGTATAGAAAAATTCCCAGTGACGGCATTGAACTGTGTTCTGAACATGGGGCAGGGGGTCTATAAGACTGATGAAAGCGAACTTGTAGATTTTTTTATCGATTCAGTTGTTTCCCTCGGTTTCCAGGCGCCGGAGATAAAAGGGGTGGGTAAAGACTGGCAGATCAGGGCAAATCCCGCCCATATTCAGAATATACGCACCTGGATTCAGCTTATAGAACTGAACCCCAAGTGGTCGAAAAAACTGCTGTCCTCTCTGATCATCCACCTTTCACTCAGCGGTGTGTTAATAAAAGATACCGACCTTTTTCCCCGCGACATAACTCAGTTGCTAAATAGCGACATCGGCCCGGTTTATAACCTGATCAAGCAGTTGACCCGTCTCTTCCCCGCATATTTCAATGACATCGGAGCAGAGGGGAGGCTCAGGGACATCTCCACCGAAATCGATGAAATATGCCTGCGTAAGGACCCCCTTATCCACTTCTTGAGAAAGCAGAGTCACGTTGAGAGCAGCAACCGGATCATCGGCCTTATGGAAGCCGTTCTGAACTTCTGGAGGACCAGGAACAAAGAGGGGATAAGGCCTTTTGTACCTTCGGATATCTACAAGCAGGTTGAGACAGAAGGGCTGCATGTTGATGACGTCCACCGTGTTATCACCCATCTTTTTCATGCCGAGGGACTTAGAAGTGAAGCTGATCTTCTGAATATTAAGGATGATCGTCTCAAGGTATTGGCAGGTGAAATTCCGGGTGTATCAGAGCTTGACTTCAAAAGAATTGAACTGGCAGTTACTTTCTACAAGCTCCTTGATCAGAAATACCATCTGGGACTCACTGAAATAAATGCCTATCTGGCGCAGCTCCAGTCCAGCGGGTTGCCTGATATCATAGAACTGGAAAAGGCCCTTGGCGAGAAAGATGGCGGACTGAAACTGGAAATGCTGCTGGGTTACCTTGAAAAACTGAAGGGAGTTATCCTGTCTCCCGAAGGTTATGAGGTCAGAGAAAACATTTACAGAAAAAGGCATCTCACCGTTGACATCCCATCTATGTACGGCAGCTACCACGAGATGAAATTTGATACACTGGGGCTGACTTTCCGGCTGGAGTCCATGGTGAATGTGCTTTTTGAAGAAATCGTTGAGACCATTGATCTTAAACTGATCACAAGGGCCACCTTTTCCCAGATTTTTGATTACTTACGCCTTTTTGATTTGGCACTTAAATTGGATGGCATCTCATCTCTGGAGATAGAGCGCCAATTGGATCTGCTGGCCCACTCCCTCAAGATCAGGGGGTTTTCCTTAACTCAGTATCTGGACATCTTTCGTGGCTTCTCCCAGGCTGTGAGTAATATCGCTAATGACTATTTCAACAATATTCACCAGGAAAATCTGACCAGGATACTGGATCAGATTCCTGCCGAAAGGTTAATGCCCAAATATCTCCTACCTGAAGGGACTGATGACCGGAAAAAATTTCCTCACCGTATAACAGAGATGTTTTTGCGCGACAGGATCGCGACTTCTTTAGGTCTTCAGCAACTTGATCTATTTATTAGCCGTATTCTGAACACCCTTTACCATCAGTCTGACGAACTCCCAAAAGAGGACCTACGCTTGTTGCTCAGCTATGACCCTCAAAAGCTGGTAACGCCGATATATTCCATAAATAAAGGCGTTTCAGACATTATCCATCTCGGAAACAAGGGATTCAATCTGGTCAAGCTGAACAGTTATGGCCTCCCGGTTCCGCCTGGTTTCATTATCACAACCGAAGTTTTCAGGTGCCGTGAGATTGTTGATCACTATGGACCTGCGAAGAAAAACTTCGAGGAGCAGGTTGCCTTTGAAGTTGCCGCCCTTGAAAAAATGACAGGAAAGACCTTTGGGGACCCACACAGTCCCCTGCTTCTGGCGGTGAGGAGCGGTTCTGCCATTCCTCAGCCCGGGATGATGGACACATTCCTTGATGCTGGGATCAATGAAAATATCGTTCAGGGAATGATCAAACAGACAGGTAATGAATGGTTCAGTTGGGATACCTACCGGCGATTTCTGCAGTCTTACGGTATGGCCTTTGGCCTGAAAAGAGATAAGTTCGATGATATCATCGATGGTTTTAAAAAACGTTTAAGCAAACCTTACAAAATGCATTTTTCCGGATTACAGATGAAGGACATTGCCTTGACTTACAAATCGTTGATTCTAGACAATGGTATAAAGATCGAGGAGTCTCCTTTTGAGCAGCTTCTTGTGGCTATCAGGAAGGTCTTTGATTCCTGGCACGCACCCAAGGCTGAAACATACCGTAAGATCATGGGTATCTCCGATGACTGGGGAACGGCTGTAACGGTTCAAGCCATGGTCTTTGGCAATCTATCCCGCATGTCCGGTGCAGGGGTCTTTTTTACTCACAGTCCCAGGTGGTCTGGAGATACGCTTGGGTTATGGGGCGATTTTACCCTTGGAAATCAAGGCGAGGACGTGGTTTCAGGCCTGGTAAGGACACTTCCCATTTCAAAAAAACAGGCAGAGATCGAGAACAGGCAAAGTGATGCAACACTTGAAGCCCTGTTCCCGGAGATCTATTATGCCGCAAGGGAATGGGCAAAGGAGCTTGTTTATAAAAGAAAATGGAGCGCCCAGGAGATCGAATTTACGTTTGAAAGTCCTGAGACAAAAGACCTATATTCTCTGCAGACCCGTAATATGGTCATAAGGGAGAGAGAAAAGGTCTACTCCTTCGATGTAGCAGAGAGGCAGCCTGCCGATTTCCTTGGGCACGGAATAGCGGTAAGCGGAGGTGCCATGACCGGGAGAATCGTGTTCAGCCTGGAAGAGATCAAACACTGGCGAAAGGCAGAACCAGAGATATCCCTGATTCTTATCAGAAACGATACTGTTCCCGATGACATCAAGGAAGTCTATGAGGCTGACGGCCTGCTTACAGCCCGGGGAGGCTCTACCTCACATGCTGCAATTGTGGCCCACAGGCTGGGAAAGACCTGTGTCGTGGGATGTGCAGACCTTGTTTGCATGGAGAAGCAAAGGACCTGTTCATTGAATAGGAAAGAGCTGAAATCAGGAGACTGGATCAGCATTGACGGCCTGGAGGGATCTATCTACTCAGGTCAAATGAAGATCAAAAAAATGGAAAGGGACTAAGATGGAAAATATCTCAAAAAATGAGGGTAATAACAGCCTAAAACTGGGCATCAACGGCCTCGGAAGAATTGGGAAACTCACATTGTGGCACCATGTTGCGCGGAAATATTTTAATGAAATAGTGGTCAACCTGGGACGAAGTGTTGGAACCTCGCTAATGGATCTGGCACACTACCTGGAAAGAGATTCTACTTACGGACTCCTTGGTGGTTACCTTTATGGGTACAAGGGAAAGAAAGTGATCCAGGATGTAGACGAAAAGGCAGGATCCATGACCGTAGACGGCATGAAGATCAAGATATTGCGGCATTCCAGAAATCCGAAAGATATTGGCTGGCAAGAACATGGTGTCAGGCTCGTGGTAGATACTACAGGACAGTTCACTGATCCTACCGTTTCTCCTGATGAACCAAAGGGTTCTGTGAGAGGCCACCTTGAGAGCGGGGCAAAAAAGGTTATTGTCTCGGCCCCTTTTAAAATAAAAGATAAGACCAAGCCCATGCCTGATGACGCTGTTACGACCGTTATGGGCATTAATGAAAATGATTATGACCCGCGAGTGCACAGGATTGTCTCCAATGCTTCATGTACAACTACCTGCCTGGCACACATGATGAAACCCCTTCTGGACTCTTTTGGCTCTAAAAAAATCCTGACCGCTTCAATGGCTACTGTCCACGCAGTGACAGGCTCTCAACAAGTCTTGGACCGGCTTCCAAAATCAGGGGCAATAGATCTGCGAAAGAATCGGAGCGTCCTGAATAACATCATATTGACCACGACAGGGGCGGCAAATACCCTCGCACTTGTGATACCGGAGATGAAACAGATCGGGTTTATTGCTCAATCCGTGAGGATTCCAACTACAACAGGTTCATTGATTATTCTTGTAGTGAACCTGCAGGAAGAACCATCCGGCGAATCGATCAGGAAGGAGGTAATAAACACAATTTACAGGGATGCTGCATCTCGCGATTCCCGTGGATATCTTCATTATACTGAAGAACAGAATGTCTCCTGTGACATTATCGGACTTCCAAAAGCCGGGGCTATTATTGAGGCCAATGAAACCCATACCCGCACAGCAGAAGTAAACATAGATCTACAAAAGGTAAGTCAAATCGCGGGACAAGAGACTCTACAGAAAATCGGGCAGGACATGTTGAAAATAGCAATCACCCAGGCGGTCATCTACGGATGGTATGACAACGAACTGGGGAGCTATGTGAATATGCTTGGAGATCGCACTGTGTCAGTGGCAGAGGTTATGTAGCATACGTCTGGAGAGGCGTGAAGAATTACAAAATCTTTTCAAGAAGAGTTTTCCGACAATAAAAAACTACGAAAAGCATGAGCAAGAGGTGAAAGAACCCGCTGATTATGCCATATCAGATAGAACTGCCGACTAAGTTGGACTCCTTCCAGCACAGGAGCATGTAACAAGCCGTGCTCCAGATCGTCCTTCACGGCACGCCGGGAAATAATGGAGCACCCAAGCCCTGCCCTCACCGCCTGGCGGATTGCTTCAGTACTCCCCATCTCTGCCACAATTTGAAGGTCGCTGAGCTGAAAATTCCCTGAA
>JAUWGF010000047.1:0-10921 GCA_030606515.1 Deltaproteobacteria bacterium
ATAGATGGGAAGGCACTTTGTTTCTTTTTTTATACTGCTCTTACATGACATTTGCTTTCATTAGATGCTAAAGAAAAGTGGAGGCGCGATGCCTTTATGGCCGACATTCAACTTAAGAGGGGACATGCATACGCTCGTGAGGAAGCAAAGAGACGCATAGAGCCGTCTATTAACAAGACCGCAGAGTCCTTTGGTCTCAGATTTCAATGGCACGGGGATGTGTGTAACTTCGAAGGACCGGCAAGGGGATATATCGCTGTAAAGGACAACACTGTTGAAATGGCAGTAAATTTGGGATTTGCAGCCAGCCTGCTTAAATCAGCCATAGAAAGGACGATAAGAGAAGAAATAGATCAGGCCCTCGGCTAATTTCCGGAGGCAGGATAAACGACTTTGGCTCAGGCCTGGTGTTTATTAATTTTTTCCTTTATGTGCCGACATGCAAAGATAGATAGAAAGGTCTTTATCCGTGCATGTTCTTTTAATCCTCTAAGCTCATTTTCATATAGCGGTCTTATAGAGTCCTCAGCAACCCCCAAATCGTGCGACAGCATATAAATTGCTGATAAGTGTTGCCGTTTTTCTGTTTCAGTTTCATAGAGTAATGCTACAACCACGGTCCATACCCCCAAGAACATAGTGTCTGTTCAAGCAACAGCCTTCTTAAGCAACATAACCTTATCTGTAAACTCCCAGGGGAGCCCGATATCCATGCGCCCAACATGACCATAGGCGGCGAGCTTTCTGTAGAAGCCCCCCTTTATGCTGGCGGGCAGATGTCTTAGGTTGAATTGTCTCATTATCCCGGCCGGGCGGAAATCGAAGTGTTCCTTTAACAGGGCGACAATCCGGGCTTCAGTTACCTTGCCTGTGCCAAAGGTCTCCACCTGGATGCTGACAGGGCGTGAGAGGCCTATTGAATAGCTCAGTTGGACCTCGCATTCATCGGCAAGCCCTGCCGCGACAATGTTTTTAGCCGCATACCGGGCCGCGTAAGCCCCTATCCTGTCAATACGCCTGGGGTCTTTGCCACTGAGGGCCGCACCGCTATGTCTGGAGTACTCCCCATAGGTGTCTATGGCATTCTTGCGCCCTGTGAGCCCCGAGTGCATGGATGGCCCGCAGCCGATATCCGGTCCCTCGGGTTGAATAAATATCCTTGTCTTCGTGTCAGGCCTGATCGCTTCCTTGTGGAATGACGGGTCTATGACCGTTTCTCTTATGTCATTTTCCAACGCCTTGAGATGAGGGACGTCTCCCACAGAAGGCTTTTTTTGACAGACTTGTATGGTGATGCTGTGGATCCTGTGCGGCCTGCTCTTTTTATACTCAACTCCCACCTGCGTCTTTCCGTCAGGGGCGAGATAGGGAAGTAGCTTCCTGAACCTTACGGATGTAAGCCGTCTTGCGAGCTTATGGGCAAGCCATATGGGAAGGGGCATAAACGCCGGGGTCTGATCACAGGCAAAGCCGAAGGCATTGACCTGGTTCGTCCTCACGGTGATTCGGTCGATCTCCTTTTCGGTAAGCCGGGTTTCGTCAAATCGTAATTTCCTGGCCAGGGGCAGCTCTTTAATGCTGGTGAGTGCTGTACAGGTCCCGCCGCTAAAGGGCGGGTCATCGTAACCCACCTGATTGATGATATTTCTTGCCACATTGGCTACATCTATCAAGGCAGTGGATGAAAAGACTAAAGCAATAAAGACTATGGACTGGGAAACTGCACATTCTGCGATAATTGAAGAATAGGGGTCCTGCTGCAAGAAGCGGTCTACTATGGCATCGCTTATCTGGTCGCAGAGCTTGTCCGGATGCCCCTCTGTTACCGATTCCGATGTGAAGATGAAGTCTTTTCTCATCTGTTTTCACCCTGCGCCTTTTTTGTCATCTCATTTACCACAAGGGGGAGCACAGCCGTGCCGCCCACTACCAGAGAATCCATTATTCCAAAGGGACCTATGCCAAGGAGCGATCTCAGTCCCGGGACAAAGAGCGCCAGTGCCTGAAGTGCAAAAGATCCTCCCAGGGCTACATTCAAGTATTTATTGGACGGCAGAGGTTCAGGATCAAATATGCTGTGCTGATCCGAACGGCAGCTTATGGCGTGAAGGAGCTGGCCGACTGTAAGGCTCAGAAAGGCTATGCTGCCGGCCCTTAAGCCAATGCCGTACCTGGCTATCCCATAGCCGTAAGAGCCAATAGCACCCAGGCTTATGACCCCGGCTTCACGAGTTATCTTCTTCAGGTCGGAGGGCTTGACTATAGGTTCATGAGGGTCCCTCGGGGGACGATCCAACACGTCCTTTTCCGGTGCCTCCAGTGAAAGGGCAAGCCCTGGAAAAATGTCGGTAATAAGGTTGATCCAGAGCAACTGCATACTGGTCAGTGGCTGCCCTATGCCTCCGATGTTGGCTGCAAATGTGACCATTATCTCGCTGAGGTTTGTGGCCAGCAGAAAGTGGAGTGATTTTTGAACATTGGCATATATGGTCCTGCCCTGACTTACAGCCACTATCATGGTTTCGATGTTGTCATCTTCAAGGATCACACCGGCAACCTCCCTTGCCACATCGGTCCCTGTCTCCCCCATAGCTATTCCGATATTTGCCGCCTTTAGGGCCGGGCTGTCGTTTATTCCGTCACCAGTCATGGCCACAACCTTGCCTGCTCCCTGCAGGCCCTGAACGATCTGCAGCTTGTGTCCGGGGCTTACCCTGGAAAACACGTGTGCCTGTTGACAGAGGGCCTGCATGGCCTCGGAGTCTACATTGGCAAGGCTGGTGGAGTCGAGGATCTGCAGTTGTTCCCCGCCGCTGAGGTTCAACTCCTTTCCTATGGCATAGGCGGTCGGCCCCTGATCTCCGGTTATCATCACCGTCTTGATCCCGGCCTTATGGAACCGGTCTGTGAGATCTTTGACGCCTTCCCTTATGGGATCGGCCATGCCCACAAGTCCGAGCCATACCAGGTCCTTTGCCGGAATTTCCTCGTCATCGCCCACATTCTCGTCACAGTCCATCAGGGCATATGCCACTCCAAGAACCCTTAAGGCCCTGCCGGCCATACGCTCATTCTCTGTCTGTATTACGAGGCGCTGCTCATCCGTAAAGGGGACCGCCTCCCCCAGCCTCATCTGCCAGGCACAGAGAGACAATATCTCGCTCGGGCTGCCTTTGACCGCAACAAGCATCTTGCCGTAGGTGGTCTTATGGACACTCACCATCATATTCCGTCTCTCGGAACGATGGATCATCTTTACCAGAGGGAAGTCCTGTTTGAGATTCAGGATATCAAGGCCGCACCTCATAGCCATGTATACCAGGGCATTCTCCGTTGGAGACCCGTTTACCACATAACCTTCGCTGTTCTGAATCACCTCGCTTTCGTTGCAGAGGGCTGAGCAGGCCATAAGGCCGGTTGTTTCTTGCCAGAAGACAGGGTCAACTCGCCCCTGGATGAGTGTGAGCCTTTTCTTTGAAACCTTGATCCGCTCTCCTCCCAGGTAGAGATCTACCACCGTCATCCTGTTCAAGGTGATCGTGCCGGTCTTGTCGAGACAGATTACCTGAATAGAACCAAGGGTCTCCACTGCATCCAGGCGTCTGATAAGGACCTTGTGCCGGCGCATCTCTCGAATGCCAAGGGCAAGGGTAGTGGTGGCCACTGCGGGAAGTCCTTCAGGGATGGCCGCCACTGCCAGGGAAATGGCCGTTTTGAGCATCAGAAGGACCCCATAACCGCGGAAGAGGCCGACGACAAATACAATGCCGCATAATGCCGATGAACCAACCACCAACTGGGTCCCTATCTGGTCAAGCTGTCTTTCCATCGGGGTCTGAGGGGTTTTGGCCTCTCCCACCAGTGACTGAATCATGCCCATCTCTGTAAACCTTGCCGTAGCCACCACTACGGCAAGCCCCTGGCCCCCGGTTATCAGGGTTCCCATGTAGCACATGTTGGACCTGTCACTTAGCGGGACATTCTCCTCAGAAAGAAACCCTGGCTTCTTCACAGCAGGTACACTTTCGCCGGTCAGGGCGGACTCATCGATGCTCAGACGCTTTGCCTCTATAAGCCTGGCATCAGCAGCAACATATTGCCCGGGGCGCAGTACCAGCATATCCCCTGGGACCACATCCTCTGCGCCGATTTCCTTTACTTTTTCGTCTCGTCTTACCAGGGCCCTGGGACGGACGAGACTTTTTAAGGAATGTATGGTCTTTTCAGACTGACTTTCGGTCACATAGCCTATGACGGTATTTATGCCCACAACCCCCATAATAGCCGCGGCATCCACGACCCCTCCGGTAAGTATAGAGATGCCGGCCGCTGCAGTGAGCATACCGACCGGTACGGATCTTAGCTGGTCTAACAATATGCTGAGACCTGATCGTGGTATAGCCTCAGGCAGGACATTCGGGCCATACTTTTTGAGGCATTGTCTGGCCTCCCCGGCATTTAAGCCGGCGGCACTTGAGGTGGCAAAGGCCTTAAGCACGTCATCTGCTTCTTTCACATGCCACGGCTCGACCGGTTGGTCCCCTGAGTGGACTACAAGCCGCCTGAGCTTCCTCTTGCTCATGGGAGGCCGTTTTTTCCTGCCGTTTCCTCTGCGCTTCGATCCAGTGCTTGCTATATCTTGCCTTGCCGCCGGAGTGTGCTCAGACTTGCGGGACTTTGCAGCCTTTCTGCTGTAGTCTGAGACTATCCCTTGAATGAGCCCGGCGACGTCAGAGGGGGATCTGCCGGAATTATAGATAATGAGGAGATTTCCCGTTAGTGTGCTGGCATTTACCCTGGTTACACCCTCCTCGTTCCTGAGTTGAGACTCAAGATGCGATTTTAAGAGGTGAGAACGGTAGAGCCCCTTTACTCTATACCTCGTCCTTCCCTTTACCGATGCATGAATCGGGTCGACCACAGCCCCTTAATCCCCTCTTAACCTCTATACCTTGTTTTTTTATTATGCCGACTTCTTAGCTTTGGCTGGAGCCTTCTCCTTTTCGGGCTCTGGTGTCTTCTCCAGGGCGGGCTGAACACTCTCTCCACCTGAAGGCTTTGGCACCGCAGAATTTAGCACTTCTTTGAGACCTCCTGCGGCGCCGACCAGCACATCGGTGACCGCCCTTGTCGCGGTCTTTCCCACAGTTCCCGCCGCATCGATGGCCCCTGTCACAGCACTCGTTGCCACTTTCTCCACGTTGCCACCGACCTCTTTGGTGGCCTCAATCACACCGTCCACCGTCCTCCTTCCCACCATCGCTACGTCCGCTCCGACATCGGCTGCCCCTTTAACCGCTGCACTTGCAGTCTGCCCGGCAACAGTTACCAGATCACCTCCGACGTCGCTGGCGCCCAGAATGATTCCCTTGGCCACGCTCTTTGCACCCATTATAAGTCCGGTACCCACTTCTTCTGTGGCCAGTACAGCCCCTTTTATGACGTCGGTGATCACACTGATGCCTGTCTTGGCCACATCACCCGAGGCCTGCAGGGTGTTAGACACGGTATTTCTGGCCAGACTTACTATTTCCGACTCGATTTCGTTAATCCCCTTAAGGCTGTTGACTATACCTTCCTTCACGGCGGTTCCTGCTTTGTGTAATCCCTCTTCTGTTGTTTTTATCTCTTTTTCTTCGGCCATTTTTCTTGCTCCTTCTTTTTGTGGTTAATTGTTATCTGAAGACCTAAAGACCATGTTGACGGCGTACCAAAGTGATGTATACCAGGCAGGAGCAAAGAAATTCCCCCTGGCTATCTGGTAAATACTTAAGGAAACCAGAGAGACAAAGACTGCACTGGCTACGTCCAACTCACCACCTGTCAAGTTCTTTGTGCGTCTGTTCAAATCTTCGAAGCTATTCCTTATCCTATCTACCAGTAACGTCCGTTCAGACCCCAGGCTTTTTACCATGAATAGGCGGTTTTCCTCTGCAAACTTCGAAATGCTCTTTATATCGGCATCATGAAGAAGCAGCACACCGGCAGTTACCGCGTTTGCCTTAACCCTTTGCACTCCGTCACAGCTGGAGAGCTTCTGTTCCAGGGATTGGAAGTAGCTGTTGTCACCCTTTTTCGAAGGTATCTTGAGCCTCAATCTCCCGGAGATGGTATGGGTTATCCCGGCATCAGGAAGCTTTAACACCTGTCTCTGCCTGTGTCTGAACTATGGCTGTGGTCGTTTCCCCCTCTTCAATTTCAGGCTCGGCCCCTGCTTCAATCTCAGCTTCTGCCTCTGCCTTGGTCTCTGCCCACAGATCTTCGGCCATCTCTTCAACTTCACTTGCTATTTCCTTACCTTTGTTATACAGGACGAGCCCGCTCTTCATAGCGGCCTTGGCCAGCGGCTTTGCCACTCCAGCCAAGACAGGAAGAACTGCAGGCGCAACCACGGCTGCGCCTATCCCTATGGCAAGGCCGGTCAGAACCGTTCCCTTTAGCGCATCATCTAGAAGCCCCATTTTGTACCTCCCTTTTCCCGCATTACGTCTCTGGAATTCTATAACCCGTGAAATAATAGGACTTCGTGGGCCACTAACTATTGCCTCATACTTGGAATAATAGATACCTCCTGTCCATTATCCCAATTGGACGAAGCCCCTAAGTTCACGCTGAGCGCGACTCTATACCCTGGTCTCCTAAGACAATATGACCCAGGAGGCTTTTTTCGATTACTGATCTTCAACAGCACTCTTAAACCACAGCCGTGTTAAAATATTGTTAGGGCATTGTTAGATTTCTGTTACATGGTCCACAACCGTTCACGGTAAGGGTTCATCGAACACCTGAACGGTTGATTAGTGAGTTCTGAATGGAGAAGGCATGAGAATAGAACAATGGAGTAATCAACAATCATCAATCCAATGAGGCATGGCAGTTGGATCGAGAGCTAATTCGAACGATTAACTCTGAAACTGTGAACGCCTACAAGAAAGGTAATCCTAAACCTCTTTGAAATATAAATATGGTTTTTCGTCTAGATCAGGGCCGCCACAAAGGACAGTCCGGCAGTTTTAAGGGCGTTTTCTACAACGCTTTTGAACAGAAACTTTCCAACCATCTGTCCTGCCTTTGAAGCCGATTCATGAATGTACCGGTCGTGCGAGATGACCTTTGATCTGTCAAAAAAACCCTCATTTTCAAGGGTATTCAGAATAGCATCACAGCTAATAGTTTTAGGACAATGATAGACTACAATTCTTCCGGTAGCAGTGTTAACAGCGGTTGACTTTACACCCGTCAATTGCTTCATTAATCCTTCAACGTGCTTCGCCGAGGTCCTGTTTCTCTTTACCAGCGGTGTCTTTACTCTCAACCTACCCGGGACGTTATGTACGTAGTAGCTCATCTTGGTCCTCACTTATTAAGAGTCTATTGTATGTCCTGTCTCTTTATCCATAATTATACGTATATGGATATAATATCGGACACTAATGTTACAGTCCGATTAATCTAGTGTTAAATTTTCGTTAAGTTTAAAATAATAGATGAGAAGGAGACTGGTCCAAGCGTTAATGCAGGTTATTATCCTGGATTTCAGGAGGATGGTTGAATTCTATTCTAAAACAACTCCCCGCTCCATTTCTGCTTTCCACCCCGATGCTGCCCCCCATCGTCTTCACCAGAGTTTTAGTAATGTATAGACCGAGACCGGTCCCTTTGGTTTTGTTTTTCGCACTTTCTCCACGGTAAAATTTATTAAAAACTTGTCCCTTCTCCTTGTCCGGGATGCCCGGACCGTTATCTTCTACTTCCAGTACAACCTTCCTTTCTCCCCGGCACAGCAGGTTTACCCTTACACATTTCTTTTCGGGACTGTACTTGATGGCGTTCTCAATAAGGCAGGAAAGACAAATCTTTAGCCCTGCCATGTTCAGTCTCATCCTGGGGATTTCCCCTATTTTTTCAAATTCTATAGAAATCCCCTTTTCCTTTGCATGGTGGGAAAAAACCGAGATGATTTGTCTCGCTGTCTCTTCCAGGCGGACTTCCTCTGACGGCAATGGATAATTTCCGTTCTCCAATTCAGAAATGAGCAGAATTTCCTCAGCCAGTGAATATAGATAACTGGAACTCTTTTTGATTGCGCAGGCATAAGATCGGTATTTGTCTGGGGCCAGTCCATGGCTTTCTGCCATCCTTGAAGAAAAACCGCAGATCACGAGTAATTGGTTCCTCAATTCGTGACAAAGCATATCGTGCAACTCCTCGTGTTGCTTTTGAATGGTTTTGATTTCTTGAATCTTGATGCTTAACTGTTGTTCGCTCCTCTTTTTCCGGACTAGCCTGGCCACCTTCAGCATCACCTCCTTGATTGCAAAGGGCTTAGGGATATAATCATCCGCCCCAAGCTCGAGCCCCTTAAGTCTGTCTTCGGGGTTACCCAGGGCCGTAAGCATAATGATGGGGGTTTCTGAGATTTCTTCATGCTTGTGGCTGCGGACGATCCTGCAGATTTCCCATCCGTTCAGATCGGGAAGCATTAGATCAAGGAGAATCAAATCGGGTTTTTCCTCTTCGATCATTCGACAGGCGGTCAGGCCATCTAAGGCCGCCGTGGTGGTGTATCCCTTCTTTGTCAGATTGTATTCCAGCAAATGAACCAGGTCTCTGTCATCCTCAACAACTAATATTCTTCCCTCTGGTACCATTATTTCTTCAACCATTTCATGGGTAATCGCGAATAAGGAATCCTGGTCGGGTAAATCCGCCCTATGACGGATTAGAGTGCTGTATCCGCACTGTTTTGCTGGCTAACCCGCGTCGAGCCTATCTCACTCAATCCCCTCGCTGGGCAATATTTCGGTGTTGTGTCCTTGTAAATTGGTAACTTGAACATGGAGCACACGAGTTGATCACACCAGTGTTACAGCTTCATTAAGTTTATGTTAGATTTTTATTACTTCACAGGAATGCGACCAGATATCTCTCCAAACGGTTGGGTCGATCTACAAGATTCACGAAAATCTTACGACAATGTAACAATGCATTAACAAACGGCGTTCATAATTTCTTTTGGATCATCGTTTGGGCCATTAATCAAAAAAATCCCTCTTAATCTTCCCTTCCCAAAGGGGGATTTTGAATAGATACCTGACGATTTAGTGGCCCAAACGATGATCAAGACCCATAATTCATAACTGGGATTGGCCTTGCCCACCTCGGTTAATGACATGCAGAGATGATAGCGATGAAAAATTGGATGGCAGAACTTGCCTCATATTATGACAAGACCCGAGGTCGTTATCCGCAGGACAGGTTGATGATTCTATTTGATATAGACGGGACCATGCTCGACATGCGGAGTATGATTCTTTACGTCCTGCAGGCCTATGATCGAAATCGCGGGAACGGCTTCTTTCGAAACCTCAGAATTTTGGACATTACCGTGCATGAGAATAGCGTAGATCGTCTTTTAGCCCAGTTGCCACTCCGGCCGGAGAAACAGGAAGAGATCCTGTCGTGGTATCTGGAACAACGGTGGACTTCCACCGCCATCCTTGAGTCCCACCGTGCATTTCGCGGGGTTCTTGAAGTGATCCGGTGGTTCCAGATGCAGCCTGGTACTTACGTTGGCTTGAACACCGGGCGACCTGAAGCACTCCGGGCCGACACCTTGCACTCCCTTAACAAATTAGGCAAAGACTACCGGGTTAATTTCGCCGATGATTTGTTGCACATGAACCCTGCCGGCTGGGACGAGGAGGTTGAAAACGCCAAGGTCGGGGGAGTGCTGCATTTCCAGAAGGAAGGCTATCGCATCTTCGCAATGGTGGACAACGAACCTGATAACTTGAGGGCCGTTTCAAAGATAGACCCGCAGCAAGAGATCCTCCTGCTCCACGCCGATACTATTTTTGAGTCAAAACGCACTAAAATGCCGCGGCGTACCGTACGAGGCAAGGCATACGACCTCATTGAGCTGATCTCCGAAAAGGCGTTGCCGGAGCGTATTCAATTTGTCTGGCACGGCGTAAATGATAAAGCCAATCTACGTCAATTTCTGGCATCAGACATACACTGGGCAGAGTTCGACATACGTACGGACCCTGTGAGCAATGATCTGATTCTCCGTCATGATTTTTCAGAAAATACGCCTCTGCAAGAAGACGAGGACAGGCTCACCCTTGACTATCTTTTGTCTCGTTTACACAAGACCGGGAGGGGAGTTAAACTTGATTTGAAGGGTGGCGGGACGCTGGTGGATAGAGTCCTCGACGTTGTTGACGCTTACGGCCTTGATGATTCTCATCTGTGGTTCAATGCCAACGTGGAGCGACTCCAGGAGAGGGGCTTCCGGCGACTGGCCGCCGCGCACCCGTCAGCCGTGTTGCAATGCCCGGTCAGTTTCCTGGCCCCTTTGATTCTGAGCGCACCAAGGAAGGCTAAAGAGATACTTACCATGTTTACAGACTGGGGCATCAATCGCTTTTCCATCAGCTGGCTGACTCTGGACATGCGACAATTTTTCGATCAAATGGACCAGTGGGGATTCGAGGTCAATATATATGACGTGCCTGACCTGGAATCATTCCTCCAGGCGGTGCTTCTCATGCCCCGGTCCATCACATCTGATTTTAATTTCCCGAAATGGTATTACTACGGCAGAGGCTCCGGGGAAAACGGCAACCACTACGAGTATTCCATGCAGTTAAGCAGGGGCGTTATGACGGTAAGACGGCCTGGTAGGGTATAGAGCTTTTACCGTCACGTGATTTTACCTGATGGCAAGTAGCACCTCAAGCCTTTACTTACCCACAGTCTCAAACAGTGATCATACACCTTCCATGTGACTACATTCAATATTAATTCTTTTCTAACAGGAATCTAACAATCAAAAATTATAAAGATTATAGATGAAACCTGATGCAGTTCTACAGCATCTTATTTCAAACTTATATTACTAGGAGGACAAGGAGAT
>JAUWGF010000126.1:0-5725 GCA_030606515.1 Deltaproteobacteria bacterium
CCTGCCGACAGGGAGTGGTGTCTCCCTTGATTTTATCCAAGGCATGTTTAAGCACTGGAAGTATCACCTCCATTCCGTGGGCCACGGCCAAAGGGCTGCCTGGCAGATTGATAATAAGTGTTTTGCCCCGCACTCCGGCAACCCCTCTTGAGAGCATGGCCCTTGGTGTGGAATCAAGGCCCTTGATGCGGATGGCTTCCGCGATCCCAGGAACCTCCCGCTCTATTACGGACTTTGTAGCTTCAGGTGTGATATCCCTGAGAAACAATCCCGTGCCACCTGTTGTAACTATGATATCGACAGAAGTTCTATCTATCCATGTGATCAATATGTCTCTGACATCTTGTACTTCGTCAGGGACTGTCTTGTGTAAGAGCACATTGTAACCATGCTGTTCGAGCAGGTGACGGATTGCAGGCCCGGATTCATCGCTCGCATCTCCCCTGTCAGCGCTGTCACTCACAGTGAGAACACCGGCAGTATACACTGGTTGTCCTTCTAGGCCTTTTCTTCTTTGGCTTGGGCAATAATCTTTTCGGTTAGATTCGGTGGCACTTCTTCGTAGTGAGATTGTTCCATGGTGAATGTTCCGCGGCCAGCGGTCATGGCATTAAGATCCAGCATATAGCGTCGTACCTCTGCCAGAGGAACAAGTGTTACAATGGCCTGTCCACCTTGGCCTGGTTCCATGCCCATAACCTTGCCCCGTCTGCTGTTTATGTCACCGATTATATCTCCAACAGCGTCATCAGGCACGGTTATGGTGAGTTTCACAATGGGTTCGAGCAGGGTAGGCCTGGCCTCCAGCATGCCTTTCTTGAAACAATTAATGGATGCTATTTTGAAAGCTATTTCAGAGGAATCAACCTCGTGGGATTTGCCGTCATAGAAGCGCACCTTTACATCAACAACCGGGTATCCGGCAAGTGGTCCGGTCCCTGTGGCCTCCCTTAGTCCCTTCTCCACTCCAGGAACGAAATTTCTTGGGACATTCATTCCCACAAGTGCCTCTTCAAACTCAAAACCCTTACCCCTTGGGCGTGGTGAGATGTCAAAGTGGACCTCTGCAAACTGCCCTGCTCCGCCGGACTGCTTTTTGTGTCGATAAATAACGGCCTTTTTCGATGTCTTTATGGTTTCATGATAGGGGATACGCGGAATAGCAAGGTCCACCTGCACGCCGAACTTCCTTGCCATCTTTTCCACAGTGGCATCTATGTGAATCTGCCCGTTTCCTGAGAGCAGGAGTTCCTTTGTCTGTTGATCGCGTTTCACATCAATTGTGGGATCTTCCTCCTGGAGTCGTGCGAGGGACTGGGTTATCTTCTCCTCATCTCCTCGACTCTTGGGCTTGAGGGCATAGGTCAGGACCGGCAAGGGAAGAGCCACAAATGGATAGGTTATCGCATTCGCAGGATCACAAAGGGTGTCACCAGTGGCTGTTTCCTTTAGCTTTGCTATTGCTACTATCTCACCGGGTCCAGCCTCTTCCAAAGGCTTTTGTGTTTTACCTTCAAGGGCAAATATCTGACCATAACGCTCAGTTTTTTCTTTGTTGGAGTTATAGAGCGAGCTGTCAGGTTTTAGCGTGCCGGAATAGACCCGGATAATGGAAAGACGCCCTGTATAGGGATCTGTAAGGGTCTTAAAGACAAGGCCGGATATCGGGGCGTCAGAAGACGGATCGCGTGCTGTCTCATCCCCGCTTTTGGGATCAGTGCCGGATACACCACCAAGCTCATCAGGCGAAGGCAGAAACTGTACAATTAGGTCAAGTAAGGTGCTGCCGGCTATGTTTTTTAAGGCAGAACAGCAGCACACCGGGATAAAACCGCCGCTCATTATGCCTTGTTTCAGGCCGGAAACGATCTCATCAGGAGTAAGTTCTTCGCCTTCTAAAAATTTTTCCAGCAGCACATCATCAGATTCTGCGGCAAACTCGATCAAATTGCTCCTCGAATTTTCAACTTCATCCTGCAGATCAGCCGGGATATCAACAGGGTTGGCATTGCCGCTTCCATCATTGCTGAACTCAAAGGCCTTCATTTGTATGAGATCTACAATACCCCTGAAATCCTCGTGTTCCCCTAGCGGCAGAGAAACCGGAACCAGCCTCAGGTCCAGGGCTTGCTTTATTGCATCCACGGCCTTTTGGAAGTCTGCTCTCTCCTTATCCATTTTGTTGACACACATAATAACAGGAAGGCCTGAGTCTTTGATAATGGACCATACCTTCTGTGTCTGTGGTTTTACCGGATTTACAGCATCTACCACGAACAATACATTGTCAGCCGCCCTGATGGCCGTCTTGGCTTCAGCGAGGAAGTTGTCATCCCCGGGTGCGTCCATAAGGTAGACTTCGGCCTTTTTCCAGGTCAAGTGATGAAACGCTGTGCTAACGGACATGTTGCGTTTGACCTCTTCCGGCTCAAAGTCCAATACTGAGGATCCGTCATCGACCTTGCCCATGCGCGAAGTCGCCTTGGCAGTGAAAAGCATGGCCTCTGCCAGAGAAGTCTTGCCGCTCCCACTTTGGGCGACCAGAACGAAATTTCTGATGTTGCTGACGTCCATAGATATTAATCCCTTCCTTTTATAGATTTATGTTTTCCCAGTACCCCACCTCATATAGTCTTTCATAAGATAGGCAGACTCTTCCCGTTCGATTTTGACTGCGCATACCTTGAATTCAGGTGTCTTGGTGATCGGGTCCAGTGCCCTGCTGGTCAAAATATTTGTCCTTGTCTCAGCAAAATTGAATGTCATGCACACAACACCGGCAGGAACAATTTCCGTTATCTTTGTCTTGGCCTTTATGCTCCCTCTCCTTGAGGTCACTTTTATGACTTCTCCGTCCTGGATCTCCAGAGTAGCTGCATCAGCCGGATGTATCTCAACATGCTCCTCGCTCCTCAGATCATCAAAGCCTTCTGCCTTATGCGTCATGACTGCGTGATAATGGAAGGCGCACCGCCTGGTGACAAGGACAAATGGATACTCGTGGCTGGTAGTCTCTGCCGGAGGCCGATACGAAATGGGTGCGAATTTTGCGCGCCCACTCGGTGTGTTGAAGCGCTCACTATAAAGATACTGCGTCCCTGGATGTTCATGATCCGGGCAGGGCCATTGGAGCCCGGACTTCTCAATACGTTCATACGTGATGCCCCCGTAACTCGGGGTCAGGCCGCGCATTTCCTCAAAAACCTCTTGAGGGCTGCCAAAATCAAAACCTTTGGCCCCCATGCTTTTTGCAATATCGCATATGATCATCCAGTCGGGACGTGAATTGCCTTTGGGCTCTATTGCTTTGCGTACCCGTTGTACCCGCCGTTCAGTGTTTGTAAAGGTCCCGTCTTTCTCAGCAAAACTGGCAGCCGGGAGCACAACGTCTGCCAATCGTGCTGTCTCTGTGAGGAAGATATCTTGCACAACGAACAGTTCCAGGTGTGATATGGCTTTTTCGATGAAAGTGGTGTCCGCGTCCGTGACTACCGGGTCTTCGCCCTTCAGATAGAGTGCCTTAATCTTGCCCTCACGGGCAGCTTCAAACATCTCGGTCAGTGTGAGCCCGTTTGATGGACTAAGCTTACAATTCCATGCCTTTTCAAACTTTCTCCGCACCTTTTCATCTTCCACCTTTTGATAACCGGTGTATACGTTGGGAAGCGCCCCCATGTCACAGGCGCCCTGAACGTTATTCTGCCCCCTTAAGGGATTTACGCCTGTTGAGGGTATGCCGATATTACCTGTGAGTAGCGCCAGGTTGGCCAAGGCCCGCACATTATCCGTCCCGTGCGAGTGCTCGGTGATACCCAGGGTATACAGGATCGTAGCAGGTATATACGAGCCGAACATCCTGGCTGCTCTGGCTATGTCCTGTGCGGGAACACCGGTAATTTCCTCAGCGGTTGCCAGGTTATTCTCCATGACGGAGGCCTCAAAGGCATCATAATCCTCGCATCGTTCCTCAATAAAGGATGTGTCCATGAGATTTTCTTCAATAATGACCCTCATTATCCCATTCAGGAGTGCTATATCGGTTCCGGGACGAAGCCTGAGCCAGATATCGGCCATACGGCAGAGAGGTATTCGCCTTGGATCTACCACGATGAGCTTTGCACCCTTTTGTACAGCCCTGGTAACCTGTCTGCCTATAATTGGGTGATTAGCTGTTGTATTGGTGCCGATGGCAAAGATGCAAGCCGCACTGCTGATTTCATTGATGGAGTTCGTCATGGCACCGCTACCGAAGCTGGCGGCCAGACCGGCCACCGTAGGCGCATGTCAGAGACGGGCACAGTGGTCAATATTATTGGTTTTTAAGACCGCCCTGGTGAACTTTTGAAAGAGGTAGTTCTCTTCATTTGTGCATCTGGCCGAGGAGATGGCAGCGATCTCATCTCCTTTGTAATGGGCCAGACTGCTTGCCACATATTTAATCGCCTGGTCCCAGGCAATCTCCACAAACTTGCCTTCTCTCTTTACAAGGGGCAATGTAACCTTTCTGCCTTCTTCTGTTACTTCAACCACAGAGGACGGCTTTGCATATTCATCGTATGCGCGCATAAGTGGAAGAGACAGCCTGTCCGGACTATCAACGAAGTTATAACCAAAGCGGCCGCGAACACAGAGATTGCCCTTGTTGACAGGGCTTTCACCATCGCCTCTTGCTCTTACGATGGTGTTTCCGCGCACCCCCAGGTAAAGACCGCACCCCACACCACAGTATGGGCAGATGGTTTTTACTTCACGGGTTGGATATTCAGACTTCTTGGGCACCAGGGCACCTACCGGGCAACGTTCCATACATTCCCCGCAAGACACACAGACAGACTCTTTCAAGAGTTTGTTGGCAAACGTGCTGACCCTGAGGTCGTAACTCCGATATGCCATGTCGATTGCGTCATTACCTACAATCTCATGGCAGGTACGGACGCATATTGTGCACTGCACACACTTGTTGGGATTGAAATCGAAAAACGGGTTACTGGTGTCAATGGGAAGGTCCTTGGCCACATGCTCAAGACGATCGAACCTTTGCTCTTTGAAACCTATACGGTTCACAAGTTCCTGAAGGCGGCACTGCCCGCTCTTGGGACAGAGAAGGCAGTTGAAGTCATGATCACTCAAGATAAGCTCAAGGATCACCTGGCGCAATCGTTCAATTTCAGGATCGTCCGTAACAACCACCATACCTTCTTCTGCAATGGTCCGGCAGGCCGGTTCAAGTCTTCTTCGATTTTCGATCCTGACCAGACACAGGCGACATACGCCTATGGATGAGACATCAGGGCAATAGCACAGGGTGGGGATATAGATACCTGCGTCCTGGGCCGCTGTGAGGATAGTAGCACCCTCATCGGCCTTTACCGTAATTCCGTTTATGTTCAAGGAAACGTTACCCACTCTTATCACCTAAGCTTTCCATCAGACCTGTAACACACTCCACCGCGTTGAACCGCTTGGGACAGACCTCCATGCAGGCCCCGCATTTGATACACTTACTCTGGTCAATCTCATGGACCTGCCATTTCGCACCTATAATGGCATCAACCGGACAGGCGTCCAGGCATTTCAGGCAGGCCTTACACCTGTAGTCCTTGATACGATAGAAAATAAGAGATCTGCACACAAGGGCCTGGCAGCGCCTCTCATGGATATGCTCTTCATACTCCTTGCGGAAGTACTGTATGGTAGAGATAACCGGATTGGGGACTGTCATTCC
>JAUWGF010000152.1:0-4530 GCA_030606515.1 Deltaproteobacteria bacterium
TGGTACTGTGATCTTGCCCCTGTCTTTAAGCGATGCTTTTGCGCTGGCGGATCATGTTATGGAATCCGGCCCAGAGGCCGTGGCGATTTGTCTTCTGTTTTCGTACAAAAACCCTGCCCACGAAATTCTCCTTGAAAAGGCTTTCAGAAAGCGTGGCATGCCCGTATCCAGGTCTTCACAGATCATCCCCGAGTTCAGAGAATTTGAAAGGGCATCGACCACGGCCATAAATGCCTTTATTCAACCGGTTGTCCAGTCTTATGTGCAAGAGATTCGTAGAGCTATCAGGGAAGTTGGAGGACCTCAGGATTACGATATCATGAAATCCGCCGGCGGTGTGGCGGCATCAGGCGAGATCCATCCTGTTGAACTACTGCTTTCCGGTCCGGCCGGGGGTGTATCCGGCGGGCTTCTGCTGGCAAGGCTTACAGGAAGAGAAAACCTGGTTACCTTTGATATGGGCGGTACAAGCGCCGACTTTTCGGCCATTGTGGATAATACCCCCTTATGGACTGATGAAGGCGAGATAGACGGTCTTCCAGTCAGGATTCCCACGCTCGACATCACCACCATCGGCGCAGGCGGCGGCTCAATAGCCTGGATGGATAAGGGCGGGGCGCTTCGCGTAGGCCCTCAAAGCGCCGGTTCCGAGCCCGGCCCTGCTTGCTACGACAGGGGCGGCACCATGCCGACCGTGACAGATGCCAACCTCCTTTCCGGACTCCTTCACCCCGAGTCCTTTTCCGGCACAGGCATCACACTCAACCCGGACAGGGCCGGCCGGGCCTTTCGCTCTCTTGCACTATCAGCAGATCTTAATATGGAAGATGCCGTGCTGGGCACGCGTTCCGTGGTCAATGCAAACATGTTGCGAGGGATTCGAAGGGCTACTGTGGAAAAGGGCATTGACGTGAGAGACTGCGCCCTTCTGGCATTTGGCGGTGCAGGGCCCCTTCATGCAGCCGAACTTGCAAAAGAACTCGGCATAAAGGAAGTCCTTGTTCCACCTATGGCCGGCATGTTTTCAGCTCTGGGGATCTTGCTCTCCGCAGTGAGGCTTGATTTCGGGGAGACCGTTTTTGCCGAATGGCATGCCGGAACCGGGCAGGTCGTAGATCGCGTTTTAGACTGTTTTAAAGAAAGGGCATTGCAGTCGTTCCAGCGCCAGGGACTGAATATCAAAGATACAGTGTTCAGGCCGTTCCTTGATCTGCGTTACAAAGGACAGAGTTTTCATCTCACTATTCCTTATGACAAAGAGGCTGACATGGCCGAAAGGTTTTACCGGGCCTTTGGAAAACGCTACGGATACACCCTGGAGAATGGTCCTGCTGTAGAAGTGGTGACTGTAAGACTTTCAGCCATCATGCCAAGAGAGGACATCTCCTTGCCAGGTGTCGAAAACATGACTCCTGGCCTGCCTGTTGCCAATAGGACCATTTTGCTATCTTCCGGCCCTGCTCCGGCGCCTGTTTACCAGCGAAAAAGCCTTTGGCGATCTTTTTCCGCCAAAGGACCAGTGATGATAGAAGATGAAGGATGCACAGTATTTGTGCCTTCTGAATGTGAGGTGTCGGTGGAGGGAAATGGTTGTCTCAAGGTAATCGTTGGTTGAAAAAAGCATGTCAATACTTGATCCGGTAACACTTGAAGTCTTCAAACACCTCATCCTGGCAATTCCCGAAGAGATGGGGGCGAATCTCAGGCGGACCGCCTTTTCTCCGAATATCAAGGAGCGTCTGGATGAAAGCTGTGCATTGTTTGATGCCAGAGGTCGTCTCATTGCCCAGGCCGAGCACATCCCTGTACACCTCGGGGCCATGCCGTCGGCTGTGGAGGCCGTTGCGGTTGACTTCCCCGAGCTGAGTCCAGGGGATCAGGTCATTGTGAACGATCCGTACCGGGGTGGATCTCATCTGCCGGACATTACCTTGATCGCACCCTTTTTCCGGGGGGGCAAGCTGAAGGGATATGCCGTCAACCGGGCACATCATGCCGATGTGGGCGGCGACACGCCCGGGTCCATGCCGGGATCGAGCAGCACACTTTATGAAGAGGGCATTGTCATCCCTCCTGTCCTGTTTGTGAAAAGAGGTGTCATCCAGGATCATGTGCGAGCAGTCTTTGAAAAAGAGACAAGAAACCCTGCGGAACGTATTGGCGATCTAAATGCTCAAGTGGGAGCAAACCGCCTCGGCATATCAAGGTGCATTGATTTCATAGACCGCTATGGGGAAAGGGCCTTTGACCAATTCGTAGAGGCCATCATTGACTATGCCAAATCGAGGGTGACTGCCCGTCTCTTTGACTTGCCTGATGGGGAGGCAGAAGCGATTGAGTATCTGGATGGTGAAGATAATCCAGTTCCCATACGTGTAAAGATCCGGCTTCAGGGTGCGAGCTTTAAGGCGGATTTCACAGGCACAGCCTCCCAGAGCAGAGGAAATGCCAACACACCCCTGAGCGTAACCAAATCAGCGGTATATTATGTGCTCAGGTGCCTTCTGCCTCCGGACATCCCGCCAAACCACGGGTGTTACGAAAATGTGCACGTGACAGCACCTGAGGGCTCTCTCCTTAACCCAAGGCCACCGGCGGCAGTCAGCTCCGGGAATGTGGAGACATCCCAGAGGATTGTTGACGTGCTCCTTCTTGCATTAAAGGATCTTTTACCTGATCAAATCCCTGCCCAGGGACAGGGCACCATGAATAATCTTGCAATCGGATGGGAGAAAAAGACCTATTACGAGACCATTGCCGGCGGGATGGGTGGCAGCCCAAAGTGCGACGGAGCAAGTGCAGTTCAGGTACATATGACCAACACGGCCACCACTCCGGTTGAAGCCCTTGAGAGCGCCTATCCGATAAGGGTCGTGAAGACCGCTCTAAGGGATGGTTCAGGGGGAGAAGGTTTTCATCCGGGCGGGATGGGTCTTACACGGGAATTCCTCTTCCTGGAAGATGGGATTATATCCATTCAATCTGAAAGGAGACGCTTTCCACCAAAGGGGATAGCCGGCGGGAATGACGGGAAGTGCGGGTCAAATCTGTTGAGGCGAATTGACGGCACAACAATAGGGCTTCCCGGCCGATGCACCTTCAATGTCTCGAAAGGTGAAAGCTTGATCATAAATACGCCGGGTGGCGGTGGATGGGGGCAAAAAAAATGATCAGGGGACGAAAGGGGACATTATTTGCTAATTGACTATAACAGTAATTCGTTTTTGACGTCGCTTTCCAGCAAACTGGTAAAAAACGTCCCCTCGGCTTTCTTCAGCCCTCTTTTTTACATTGTCCAGCTACTATTTCTAATGGGTAGCAGGAACAGCTTCCTCAGCAGGGGCAGCAGGAACAGCTTCTTCAACTGCGGTGGCAGCTTCTTCAACCGCGGTAGCAGCTTCTTCAACCGCGGTGGCAGCTTCTTCAACTGCCGGTGCTGCAGCCTCTTCTGCTGGAGCTACGGCCGTTGTTTCGGCTGGTGGAGTGCCACCTTCTTCCTTGCAACCAACGAAACCAAAACACATCAGCGCTGCAAGACATACCAATACAATTAATTTTTTCACTTTAATCATTCCTCCTTTTCGTGACAAACCTCTACACTTCTTCCTCATTTCTTTTCTCGGCAGGAGCAGTCTATTCTCCGATTACCGAGATGATACAAAAGCCTGGCTCATTAATAAACAGGAACAGCAGGAACAGCTTCCTCAACAGCAGTGGCAGCTTCTTCAACTGCGGTTGCAGCCTCTTCAACTGCCGGTGCAGTCACATTTGCTGTCTCTTCTTCTACTACGACCACAGCTTCCTCTGTTGTAGTGCTCCCCACTTCCTGCAACCCCATGAAACCAAAACACATTAACACTGCAAGAGATACCGACGCAATAGTTCTTTTCATTTTAATTTCTCTTTTTTTTTGAAATGAAAAAATTTATTTCATAACCCATTTTTTCTTTAACTACATGTGTACCCTAAAGCTTCTTTTACAGCAAAGAATATGCCCAATAGATTTTATTTGAGTTAACTTATTGATTTTAATAACTTTTAGCCATAAATGGATAATAACGAGAGGATGTTTTTGTTAGGGATCATCCTACATAGAGTGAAGGACGAAATATTTTACACAAGCTAACTACTTGTTAATTCAACATTTTTTAATGTAGGTTTTTTCATACGCCCTAGCCCTTTCCCCGGTCGCAACGGCCATTATGCTGTGTCCATACAAATCTTGTGCTATAACTTAAATTGAGCGATTCAAAACTAAACGCTAATGGCTAACAGCTAACAGCTCAACTTAGGTTTAAACCGACCAGGAGGTGTTAAAATGAGGGTACTTATCTTGAGTGCGGATGGATTTGAAGACAGCGAACTCCTGTGTCCTATGTACCGGCTTAAAGAGGCAGGCTATCAGGTGGACATAGCCGCGCCGGAATGGGGCCAGATAAAGGGAAAGCGGGGTTATACAGTGACTGCCAACCTGGCTCTGGACGACGTGCAGCCTGATGGTTTTAGATTGCTTCTTCTGCCCGGTGGTAA
>JAUWGF010000161.1:0-4312 GCA_030606515.1 Deltaproteobacteria bacterium
TGGTCATCCGGACCATACATGCGGAAATCAGAGAATGAAGACCCTTACCGGGGCACCGGTATTGATGCACAAAGCCGACGACCTCATGTTCAGAAATCCTGAGGCAGCTGAAATGTTCAAGGTATGGGGCTTTGAGCCGGCTCCTCCGGCAGACGAATATATTGCCCATGGAGATGTGATCAAGGTCGGCAATCTCAGGTTTGAAGTAATCCACACTCCCGGGCACTCCCCTGGATCAGTATGCCTTTACGGGCACGGCCATATAATTACCGGAGATACCCTGTTTGTCGGTGCTGTCGGCCGGACGGATTTGCCAGGAGGCTCCTTTGAGACCTTGATCAAGTCCCTCAAGACCCACATTTTTCCCCTTCCGGATTCCACCATAGTACTTCCCGGGCACGATTACGGGGACCGTCCCACATCCACGATTGGACAAGAAAAAAAGACCAATCCCTACCTTAAAGAATGGTAACTATTCAGGTGGATAGACTGAAGGTAGAAGGCTAATAGGGACAAATCATGCGTGATCACACAAAATTGCGGGCATTTGAGTTGGCTGACGAGATTGCAGTATTAGTTTAGAGGATTCATCTCTGTTCGATCGTTGCGAGATGGTTGAAATACTTCAGCCTTCAGCCTTCAACTTGAATAGTTACAAAGAATTAAGAGTTAAGAGTGAGGATTAGAATTCCTGATTTTAAATTCCAGATTCCTAATTGCTTCCCTGGTCTTCCTATCTGCAGTGTGTGGGATGATCTGGTCTCTGCTGTAAAGGAGAACCAGGTGATAATTGTCAGCGGGGAGACGGGTTCAGGGAAGTCCACTCAACTCCCAAAAATATGCCTTGCAGCAGGAAGGGGTACATATAGAAAGATTGCCTGCACACAACCCAGGAGGATAGCAGCTATCACTGTGGCAGCCAGAGTTGCCGAAGAACTGGGGCCTCATGGACCCAGGCTCGTGGGTTACAAAATACGCTTTAGAGACAGTACGGGGCCTGAAACCAGGATCAAATTTGTAACAGATGGCATGCTCCTGGCTGAAGTGCAGCAAGATCCCAGGTTCAGGGAATATGATACCATAATTGTAGATGAGGCCCATGAGAGGAGCCTCAATATAGACTTCCTCCTGGGGATACTCAGGAGACTCCTTCCGGCCAGGCCTGAGCTAAAGATCATTATCACATCCGCCACCATGGACACGGCACATTTCTGCCAGGCATTCGGCAAGGTCCCGGTGATAGAGATTGCAGGTCGCGGTTATCCCGTGGAGATACAGTACAGTCCTGCAGAGCAAGATGAGCAGGTCGATCCAACCGCTGTTGAACAGGTCATCTCTGCCGTGGAGAAAATCAGGAAGAAAGATCCCTTTGGTGACATACTTATCTTTCTTCCCACGGAGAGAGAAATACTGGAAACCGTCAAGATCTTAAAGGCCGGGTGTGAGGATGAGGCCCTGGTACTTCCCATGTACGGCAGACTGGCAGCTTCGGACCAGAAGCGCATATTCAAGGCAGCCCCTGTCCAAAAGATCGTAGTGGCTACGAACGTAGCCGAGACTTCCATTACAGTCCCTGGAATCAAGTATGTCGTGGATTCGGGATTGGCTCGAATTGCCCGCTATAACGTCAGATCCCGTACAAAGGCACTTCCAATCACTCCTATATCAAAGGCCAGCGCGGACCAAAGAGCAGGACGTGCAGGGAGAGTTCAGGCCGGAGTCTGTGTTCGGCTAGACAGCGGAGAGGAATACCAGGATCGGCCCGAATACACTCTGCCGGAAATACGCAGATCAAATCTGGCCGAGGTCATACTGCGTCTCTATGCAATGAAACTTGGGCCTGTTGAAAGTTTCCCTTTTGTGGATGCCCCATCTCCCCAGGCCATAAAAGAGGGATTTACCACACTGAGAGAATTGAGGGCCCTGAATGTAGCAGGCAGGCTGACCAGGACAGGGCGTATTATGGCCAGGCTGCCTCTTGATCCCAGAATTTCAAGGATGATCATTGAGGCCCGGCATGAGAATGCGCTGAAAGAGGTTGTCATAATTGCATCGGCCATGAGTATCCAGGATCCTAGAGAACGCCCGGCAGAAAAAGAAAGCCAGGCAGACCAGGCCCACAATTCCTTTAAGGACCCTTCCTCTGATTTACTGACCTTTATCAAGATGTGGAATGCTTATCACAAAGAGCTGAAAGCCGGGCGCAGCAGGAATCAGATACGAAAATACTGCAGGGAAAACTTCATCTCCTACAACAGGATGCAGGAATGGAAGGATATCCATGATCAGATAATGGACATCCTCCAAGAGGCGGAAGAATTTCCCCAAATTACTAAATTTCCCCTCAATCAACAAATCAACAGGTCCATACATTGTTCTGTCCTCTCGGGCTTTTTAGGGCAAATTGCCCTAAAACAGGACGGATTCCGTTACCTCGCAGCCCGGGGCAGAGAGGTCTTCCTCTGTCCAGGCTCTTCACTCTATAAAAAAGGCCCTAAATGGATAGTGGCAACAGAGCTCATAAGGACATCCAGGCTTTGTGCCAGGACAGTAGCTGCCATTGAGCCTAAATGGATAGAAAAGCTGGCAGGTGATCTTTGCAGGCATAGCTATTCCGAACCACACTGGGAAAAGCGTCGCGGAGAGGTGATGGCATGGGAAAGGGTCACACTTTTCGGTCTCCCTATAGTGGAAAGACGAAAGGTCAGATACGGAAGAGTTGATCCGACCGAATCCAGGGAGATCTTCATACGACAGGCACTGATTCCGGGTGAATTCAAAAAGAAATATCCTTTTCTTGTTCATAACATGGAACTGATCTCAGAGGTTCAGGACCTGGAGGACAGGACCAGACGGAGAGACATCATGGTGGACGAGGAAATCCTCTATTCCTTTTATGACCGGGGGTTGAGTGAGATAGAAAAAATACTGTTCAAAGACAAATCCTCAAAGGGAAAGAAGCATCAGGGGCCTGAAGTGATATTTAATGAGCGCACTCTTGCCAGGGTCCTGCGTATTTCCAGCAGCGATGTTCCTCTATGCCTTACAAGAAAAGATCTGCTCAGATCAATTCCCGATGCCGACGTGCTCGTCCAGTTTCCAGGACATATAGAGGTCTCAGGACACAGACTCTCTCTTAGTTACCGCTTTTGTCCAGGTGATGAGGCGGATGGAGTTACTGTAAAGATCCCTTCGGGCATACTTGCCTCTTTATCACCTGAGCCCTTTGAGTGGTTGGTTCCAGGCCTGCTTCAGGAAAAGATCACCTATCTCCTAAAATCGTTACCAAAGCAGATTCGCAAACACCTGGTACCAATACCCAGGGTCGCTGAAAAGATAGGAAAAGAACTCAGTAAAACAGAGAAGGGCCTGCTTCGCTCATTACAGGAAGAACTATTCAGGCAATATGGCATACGTGTAGAAAGGAAAATGTGGCCAGGCCTTGAGGACATCCCCCATCACCTCTTGATGAGATTCGAGGTAATAGACCGGAATGGAAAAGTCCTTGATTCAGGGCATGACCTCAACCGCTTACAGGAGACCTGGAAAAGGGCTGCTTCTATTTTTAATCAAAATGACCCCGAATGGTTAAAGATCAAGGCCAGGTGGGAAGTATCCGGGCTCAACCTGGGGAATCTTCCGGATATCCCAAGTTCAGTTATGAGCTCTTCAGGAGACAGGGAAAGTCCCATACAGGTCTTTCCAGGACTTATTGTAGAAGATAACAGCGTATGTATAAGGCTTTTTCTCAATCAGGATGAAGCCCTTTCAGAAACCCAGCAAGGGGCAAGCCGACTCCTCGCCGACTACCTAAGTAAAGAGCTTGGATATCTCAAGAGAAACTGCACACCCGGTGGCTTATCACAAGAGGTCTATATGTCCTTTGGAGGAACACAGAAACTGTGTCAATCCATATATGCCTTTCTCTGCAGAGAGCTACTAGGAACCTGGAAGCAGATTCCAAGCAGATCCGATCTGCTGAATAAGGCCGGGGAATTGGAGGGGAAAATTTTTCAGCAAGCCAGCCCGATTATACAGTTGCTGAAAGAAGTGCTTGAGGCCCACATCACAGCAAAGCGGGAGATAAGGCGTCTTCAGAATACCGCAATAAATAGAAAGAGCCGCTCCCAAGTCCTCAAAGACCTGGAAGCAGAGCTAATAAGACTCACTCCGCCGCACGTCCCTGAAAATGCAAGGCTGGACCAGCTTCCTGGCCTGCCAAGATACCTGAATGCCCTGGCTGTCAGGGCCCGGAGGGCATATGTTGATCCCCTGAAAGATATGGCAAAGGCATCCAGATTAGAGCCGTTCC
>JAUWGF010000089.1:0-7073 GCA_030606515.1 Deltaproteobacteria bacterium
CTTACACCTGTAGTCCTTGATACGATAGAAAATAAGAGATCTGCACACAAGGGCCTGGCAGCGCCTCTCATGGATATGCTCTTCATACTCCTTGCGGAAGTACTGTATGGTAGAGATAACCGGATTGGGGACTGTCATTCCCAGGCCGCACATGGAGGCCTGCTTGACGGCATCGGACAGTTCGAGCAGGATCTCAATATCTCCGGGCTTTCCGTTTCCTCTTGTAATGTCCTGCAAGATCTTGAACATCTGCTTTGTTCCCAGTCTGCATGGAGTACACTGCCCGCAGGATTCATTCTGTGCAAAATCGAGAAAGTACCGGGCGATATTTACAATACACGTGTCCTCATCCATGACAAGCATGCCCCCGGAGCCAATAATCGACCCGGCCTTGGCCAGCGATTCGTAGCCCACGGGCAAATCCAGAAGTTCTTCAGGGATACATCCGCCGGAAGGCCCGCCGGTCTGGACCGCCTTGAAACGCTTCCCTCCCTGGACTCCCCCGCCTATGTCAAAGATAATCTCGCGAAGCGTCGTACCCATCTCCACTTCGACTAGGCCCACATTCCGGACCTTTCCCACAAGTGAGAATATCTTTGTTCCCTTGTCAGTGGGAGTGCCTATTTTTGAATACCACTTGCCCCCATTCAGAGCAATCCTGGAGACGTTTGCAAGTGTCTCCACGTTATTTATGATAGTAGGCTTACCCCATAGTCCCTGTATGGCAGGGAATGGGGGTTTTGGTTTTGGCCGACCGCTTCTTCCTTCGATTGAGGCTATAAGCGCTGTTTCCTCTCCACACACAAACGCGCCCGCTCCCTTTACGATCTTGATTTCAAAATCAAACCCGCTCCCCATGATGTTGTGCCCGAGGAGTCCCATATCAGTAGCCCGAGCTATGGCTGTAGACAGATGATGGACAGCCATGGGATACTCTGCTCGCACATATATAATCCCTTGAGAGGCTCCCACTGCATAACCGGCGATCATCATCCCTTCCAGCACGCTGTAAGGATCTCCTTCCATTACACTTCGGTCCATAAAGGCACCCGGATCACCCTCATCGCCGTTACAAATGATGTATTTCTCTTTACCAGGGGCGTTGCGTGCTGTTTCCCACTTGATACCGGCTGGGAATCCGGCCCCTCCTCTTCCCCGCAGACCGCTGAGTTTGATTTCTTCAATGACTCCTTCAGGGGTCATTTGAGATAGGATTTTAGCAAGGGCCCGAAAGCCGTCGACCTTGATATAGTCTTCAATGCTCGTAGGATCTATGATGCCACAGTTTTTCAGTACAATCCTTCTCTGTTTCTTGTAAAAGGGAATATCATTTTCATGAAAGCACTTCTGGCCGGTGACAGGATCTTCGTATAAAAGCCTTTCAACCACCCGATCTTCAATCAATGTCTCAGAAATAATTTCCGGCACGTCCTCTTTTGTTACGTGCTGGTAAAATATCTTTTCCGGGCCCACAACCACAATCGGACCCCTTTCGCAAAATCCATGACAACCTGTTTTCTTGACCGTTATCTCATCTTCAAGTTCATGGTTTTTGATTTCCCTGACAAAGGCCTCCCTGACATGTTCACTTCCAGACGACATGCAACCGCTTCCACAGCAGACACTGACCATTTTCTTGGTTGTCTGCTCACCGGCAACGAGGGATTCCCTGAGGAGTCTTAACGATTCCACGCTACCTATTTTGTAGTCTTCTATTGATTGTATTGAGATCGATTTTTCCATATCTACATTAATTCAACATTCAAAATTTATCGTACGTCGCATGGGCTGGAAAATTAAAGCAGAGCCGCAGATTGGGTTTTTTCAGCAGAATCATGTCCGGGTCTCTGTATCATCAAGGTCCTCTGTCAGTAATTTCTTGACCTTTCTTACTGTCATTTTCGAATGGACCTCGTCATCTACAAGGACAACCGGAGCCAAAGCACATGATCCAAGACAGGCAACTCGTTCTAAACTGTACTTGTAATCCGGAGTCGTCTGACCTTTCTTGATCCCAAGGCAATTTTCCGCGGTTTCCAGGATGTCACGTGCGCCTAATACATGACAGGCAGTCCCCTGGCACACGGAGACAAGATG
The DNA here is from genome assembly GCA_030606515.1 of Deltaproteobacteria bacterium. GTDB lineage: Bacteria > Desulfobacterota > Dissulfuribacteria > Dissulfuribacterales > UBA3076 > UBA3076. Next base: position 2,098 of record JAUWGF010000089.1, read on the forward strand.
ATCACCTCGGCGAGTCAAATAGAAATGGTCATAGAACGTTGCCACGCTGAATACCTGGCTCAGCGGCAACTTCAAGAAATCTGCGATTAAAGACAAGGCAGCCTCGGGCAGATACCCAAACTCCTCCTGAACCCTCTGCAGGATGGAGATCAATCCTCCTCTTTCTCCTTCAAAAACTGCAAATATCTTATTAAGTCTTTCAGTATCCATACAACAGATCCCTAATGCTTAATTCCTCTCCTAACGTTTACCCTGAATGATGTCTTCAGCCATCCGCACATCGTCCATGCTGCCAATGAACACGGGCACCCTCTGATGAAGATGCTTAGGTTCAAGATCGAGCATACGTTCAAACCCGGTACTTGCATATCCTCCTGCCTGTTCGACTATATAAGCCAGGGGATTGACCTCGCAAGTGAGCATCAGTTTTCCATGGGGTTTTGAAGGATCCTTTGAGCTCTCCGGATACATGTATATTCCACCTTTCAGGAGATTCCGGTGAAAATCCGTTACAAAAGAACCTGTATAACGCGCTGTATAAGGACGGCCTGTCTTTAAATCCGGCGTCTTAAAATACTCGATCGCGTCCTGGATATTCTCCTCCCAGAAATAATAGTTCCCCTCATTGACGCTGTAGGTCTTGCCTTTTTTGGCTATGCGAATGTTCTCATGGGAGAGGAGAAACTCGCCGATACTTGGTTGCAGGGTAAACCCATGAACCCCATCTCCTGTTGTGTAGACCATCATAGTGCTTGATCCATAAATACAATAACCTGCTCCCACCTGCTCACAACCGGGCTGCAAGGCGTCCGCCATCATGCCGAATTCTCCAAGGCCTCGTTTCTTGAAGATTGAGAAAATTGAGCCGATTGCAACAGGTACATCAATATTGGTAACACCCCCCAGGGGATCAAAGATCAATATGTAGTTACCCTTGGCATACTTTTTGGGGATAGGTATCAAATCCGTATTCATCTTGGAGGCCATGCAACTCAAGCATCCCACGTGACTGAGGCGGTTCACAATTGTAGAGTTGGCAAATTCGTGTAACTTTTGTACGACTCCTTCGTCACCACTTACTGACTCAATAGTATCAAGTGCATCGGATAAGTTTGCCTTGTCCACTTTTTGCGCGATGATTTTGGCTGCCACTGTCAGCTCTGACAAAATAGATGTAAAGGCACCCGTTGCTTCCGGCCGACCTTTTTGTTCGGACAAGATGAACTCATTAACAGTTATCCCTTTAGCCATTTTAAATCCACCTCTTTTGTGTATTATGCTGCAAACCAGGATTTCTTAAGCTGAAAAGACCTCTTTTCCAGCAATAGGTCCCTGATTCTATTTTATTGTGTCAAACCGTGAAAATAGCTTCTCTCAGAAGCTTGATGATAATGTCCTGTACCATGGCGCTTCAATATTTTCAATTATGATTCCGCTGAAAATACCCCATCTGCTGCGTTACTTCGATTTCTTCGTCACTGCGACGTACGCTAAGTACATCTCATTCCTCAGAAATCTCGCGCCTTGCATCTGGAGCATTTTGAGCGGAATCCTGTTTCAGGACTTTTTGCAGTGTAATCAATTATAGTTCCAGCCAGGACTCGGAGAATATGGTCTTTCCCATCAGGACTCTGGTTGTCTTGTAGTATTCCATTTCCTTGGGAGAAAGGGTGCCGGGGTCAGGTTCGTTTTCGTCCATTATATCGTGAACCAGCTTCAGCAATTCAGGCGTTTGCCCATGGGCCAGTTTAATTAACTCATGATCGTATGTGTCGACAATGGCCGACCATATTCCATGTTTCATTAACATGGCCAGAAACGCCCGGTTGAGATATGGGCGTTTCTCAGCAGAAACACCGTTTGAGACATTTGAGAGGCCTATTATGGACTTTACGCCCGGAGCGATCTCAGGCAACATGCCCATGAACTCCAATCCGCTCAATACCTGATCTGATCCCAGGGTTATCGGGGTGGCAATTGGATCTATCAGAATTTTCTCGTTTGGGATCCCGGCCTTGTTCATGGCCATGGAGAGATCTACAGTCATGGCTGCCTTCTCGTTAGAATCTCTGGGCATGCCGTCCACTCCCCAGAGCAGGCCCACAACGTTACAGCCTGTCTCAGCAGCTACAGGTATAAGCTTTTCCATTCTCTCAGGCTGGAGCGAAATAGAATTCATTACGTGGATCCTGGAATTCCCGGCTGCCTTTATGCCGGCAATCAACGCATCGGCATTTGTAGTGTCAAGGGACAGAGGGCAATTGGTTATTTCCTCTGTAACATTGACCATCCAGGGCATTAACTTAGGCCCTTCCTTTCTGGCAGGCCCGATGTTCAGATCCAGGAAATCCGCCCCATCCGCCACTTCTTCATTGGCCATCAACTGAATCGGCCCGGGATCGCGTTCCTTCATGGCCTTTCCAATTTGGGTACCCATGATATTTATGCTTTCAGCTATGCATTGGACATACATGATTACACCTTATTCCTGACCCGGATAAACCGGAACAGTGCCTAAAGTGAACTAAAGTTTAAAGTGCCTAAAGTTAAGGTGTCGCTTCGCTCCATCAATTTATATTAACCGCGCTGAAAGCGCGCACCCCAACTTTAGGCACTTTAGCTCACTTTAGGCACTTTAAACTCAATTATGTCTCAGCCCGCCAGTCCCTCAGAAAGGGAGGTATATGACTTGCCTCTCTGGGGCCGATCTGGATCTTCCAATCCGGAAGTTCCTCCTCCAGCTCACCTTTTATAGATGCCAGATATCCTGGGATAATCAGGTTTCTGTGCTTGATCCTGTCTTCTATGTTTGATTTCTTGACAAACACACCTATGAGATCCGCACTGAATTTTCCTGCTGCCCAGGCGGTAAGCACTGAAAGGCCCTCTGTATCCTTGATTAGGAGCCAGGAAGGAATTTTGCTGCCCTCGACTTCTCCTGAGACGATAAAGTAAGTCAGGGAGAAGTTGCATGTAATAAGTACAGGAGAGTTCTCGTCCGGCCCGTTTATTGGATAAATGTCCTCATCTACCACCATGGGTCGCTGAGGATCAGTAAAGATATTAAGTCGCTCAAGCAGGAGCGGGAACAGGGTATCTCCCTGCAGGTCAGACATAACTATGATGCCGGCGTACTTGGCCACCAGAACCGATGCAATCATTGTCTCAAGCAGAGGATCCCGGGTCATCTCACACGTGAAAGAGATGGTGGGAAAACCAAGGGCCTTGTACTTGTGTTTTGTGGAAGCCCTGCGTATGGCCACCTGATCTTCAAATGCAGCCCTTACAGTCCTGGCACCTGTATCCAGGACAAGGTCTTTAATCCCTGCCTTTTGTAACTGCTCTGAGATCTCCGCAGCCTCTCCCAAGGTCTTACCCTTCACTGCCAAAGGGCAACCAGCTTCCCTGGCTGTCTCTGCAATAGTCTCTGAATTTTCTTTTGTGGCACAGTAAAGAAGGGGCTTGTGGTCTCCGCAGACTCTGGCGCCTGCTGTAAGGCAGTCGGCCTGATCGCTCATGAGGATAATAGCAGCATCAGGGCATTCGTTCCGGACACGTTCCACCAGAGAAGTAAATGCCCCTTCATTCCCAGTGGAGTCATTTACAGCTATCAGGTCGGCCTTGAGCTCCAATCCTACACGATCATAGCGCAAATCATTAAAACGCTGTAAACGCCCTGCGATATTATCCTCGTCCATATCGGTCCTGACCAGGACTGCAATACCTGTCGGGTGTTCAAACCTTTTTTCATGCCGGTACAGACAGGTCTCTCCTCCCATCTCAAAGATGTTATCACCACTGCCAAGGGTAATAGGCCGGATGGGCGGAGCAGACGCCTCTCCCACCTTTTCCTTTACCTCATCAGAGACATACGGGCATGCGCCTATATCTACCTGACCGGCTGCCACCTTCATGGCAAAGGCCAGGCAGGTGGGTACACCACACTCCCCGCAGTTCGTCTTGGGAAGCATCTTCAGGATTCCTATCCCAGTGAGTGCCATTAGTTATCCTTCTCCTTACATCACTTTTTCCATACTCAGCGCCGGGTGCTCCTTCTCCTTAATATAACGGAGCACTTCGTCTTCTGTGATACCCACTTCATCATCCGCTATCATCTCAACCAGATCGGGTGCATTTTCTTCCTCAGCCCTTTCCTGGAGGCGATCCCTGATCTCCTCTTTCAGTATTTTGGGCATCCACACCACACGCTTGAGCCCGCCTTCAGCCTTCATAAACTGCCGGCTACAGATGTAATGTTTGGAAACACCGAGAAAGCCGGGAGTAACCTGTCCTCCACCAACCATTCCAGCCAGAGTGGTAAACTTCATTCCGCTCGGGGTCATGCCCATGTAATCCCTGTTTACAATCATTATGCCGTTACACATGGGAAGCATGCTGGCGATACATTCAAAGCAGCCGCAGGCGGTCATTGGATCTATCATAAGGCTATAGGCACTGACACGCTCAACTTTACCCCTGGACGCCTTATTAACGAAATCATTTATGCCTATCCACTGACCGAGGTTGGCATCGATGAGGTCTCCCTTGGGTATGGGCTGGTTCGGACCTGTGGGATTGATTTCAAAGGAGGCCTTACCATCCAGCCAGTTATACGCACCGCACATGCCTACTCGCTCAGGAGTAATCACACATACGTGGCTCGGGGCAAAGGACTGGCAGAGAGTACAGGAATAGAAAATCTCTTCACTCTCATCCGTCATGGAGCCCAAGCGCTCATCCCTGGCAGCATAGACAGCCTTTGCCATCTCGATGACCTCCTTTACCCGGGCTTCCTCCGTATAGATCTTCACCTGTATCTTATCCACAATGGCACCAAAGTCCTGATGGAGCTTTCCGTGGAGGATGCGCCCGATATGCTCGAACTTGAAGCCCTTTTCTACAGCCGCCTTGCCGGCCCTAAACCACATTATGTTCCGCTGCCCGATGTGCATGACTCCCTGGGCATAGTTGATCAG
>JAUWGF010000124.1:0-5796 GCA_030606515.1 Deltaproteobacteria bacterium
TTAAGAGATAGGGACGTTCCTCAAGTAGTGATGGCTCCGTGAGGTTTATGCGGCAATTAATGACCTCTATGCCGGGCTCCAGAATTTTATTTTCTTTGCTGCATGAGGAAAGGTTCGAAACCTCGTCAACACATTCAAAAAACAGGTCTGATATGATAGCTACGGTCTGCAGATGTCCGTAAACCTCCTTCATGAAGTGTTCCACACCAAGCATATTGTTACTGTCCTTATAACCAAGGAAACTGGAAACTTCCTCCTGATACTCGAAAAACAGCCTGTCGTTTTTACGGGATTTAATATAGTGGAGCCTGTTTCTTATCCGGAGCAGATAATCCCAGGAATCTTCCAGTGCGATCCTTTCCTCCTTTGTAATGAGCCCTGCCTCTTCAATGGATTTGATATCTTCCAGTCCAAAAAGGACCTTGGAAGTCCATAAAATCGAATGGATATCCCGCAATCCCCCCCTGCTTTCCTTAATGTTGGGCTCAAGGAGATAGGCATTGGCTCCGAATCGTCTATGCCTTTCCTTTCTGTGAGCAATCATGTCCTCCACAAAGGTCTTTTTCCTGCCCTTTAGAAATCTCTGAATGAACTCGTGCTTCAGCCGGGGAAAGAGTGAATCCTCTCCATGGATAAACCTGGCATCTAATAGTGCTACCTGAAAGTAAAAGTCTTTTTGGGCGTCAGTCAGGCAGGCCTCAATAGTCCTCACCCCGTGGCCCACCTCTAACCCGGCATCCCACAGGGGATAAAAGACGGATTCAGCAACAGCGGACACCCTGTCTTCCACTTCTGGTTCATAAAGTAACATCACATCAATATCTGAAAATGGGAAAAGTTCTGCTCTTCCGTATCCCCCCAGAGCTATCAGGGCCATTTTCTCCTTGGCCTCAGGACAGGCAGAAAAGGCCTTTGATAAAAAAGCATCCACAATCCTGGTGTGCTCTACAAGGAGTTCCCGTCCCCTGAGCCCTCGCTCCCACAAGGTTTGCAAGGCCTCGCGACCGGAACGTAACCCATCTGATTTTGATGAATGATCGTAGGCGTTCACAGGTTCAAAGTTCACCGTTCAGGGTTACTTTTCTTTCGTTGCCCTTGCTAGGTACCTCGCGGGCCAACTGCAATGCGTCGATATTTTCAAATCGTTCTATTCTCATGCCTTCTCCATTCAGAACTCACAAATCAACGGTTCAAATTTTCGGTAAACCCTGAACCTTTGAACCTCTGAACGGTTATGAATGATCTAACATTTCATGTGTGTCTTGCAGAAAGTTTCCTCATATAATAATTTTTTCCCTCATAATTCATCTTAATGAGTTGACCTTGAGCAATCATATTATGGATAATGGACCAATCAGCCCCTGCCCGGGATAGGAACTCATTCAAGGCCTCTTTCCTCATGGGATGGACAGCGGTAATACTCAACAGATCTTCCTCAATATCTCCCGTAAAAGCAAAGGCGTTGCCTTCATAACCTATGAGGTATTCTACGCTGTCATTTTTTTCATTCAAGATCTGATAGGCCCGATTTATCACTTCCTCACCCGGAGGTTGCACCCACTTTAGTGCAGGCGGTCTTGTGGGAATGGATACGTAAGCAATGTCAGGGCTCAGGCGGGCTAAAAAATCAGCAATCTCTGCAATATGGTCATCACTGTCATTGATATCTTTAACAAGCATTGTCTCTGTTACCAATTTTCCTCTAAAAATGCCCGCAAATTCGAGCATCCCGTCCAAAATGGACACCAGGTCCAAATGCCGATGGGGACGGTTGATTTTCCGCCAGATCGCTTCTTGCGTAGAATCTATCTTTAAAGAAACCCAGTCAGCCTTCATTAGATCTTCTCTGACATCCTTTTGCCGAATGAGGGAAGCATTGCTAATCACGGCGATCTTGATCCCCAAAGGCCTCAACAACTCGATCTCACGGCCGAGATTTAAATCCAGGGTCGGTTCGCCATCAGCTACAAAAGTAAGGTAATCAATGGATTCGCCGATTTCTTTTGCTCTTTCGGTCTTTTCTGCAACTTCTTCCAAAATCTCCCCTGGTCTATAAAATGCGCAGCGCTTAATCTGCATCTGTGTTGTAAGTCCCACCTGACAATAAACACAGGAATATGTGCAGACCTTTGCAGGAATATTGTTAATGCCCAGGCTGCGTCCCAAGCGTCTGGACGGAACCGGTCCGAAAGCCTTCATGATTTTTATCTTCCTTTACTTCTTCAAAATAGCGTTTTGCTTTCCATAGTGAAGGGTCAGTAGGCCGATCTGAATTGCCGCAAATGTTTTGTCTCCATCATTCATATTGCACTCCCCATAACCCGGACTTAAGAGCTTCGCAATTCTTTTCGACCTTTAACCTGCCTTTCTGAAATTTATGTGTTACATAATGATTGACACGCAACCCGATTTTTGCCATGTCTTGCCTTGAAAAATAGTTTTTATCATTCTTTACTCGAAAGAACAGGTCGAATGGAATTTCAGAATTGTATCAGAAATAAGTATGGAAAGTGTGATGTCCCGTCCAATACGATCAAAAGAATAAAAGACGGGTTACAGAAACTGGATCTCGAAGTTGGATACTACCCCTTTCAAGTATCGGACAACATTTATTGGGGGCGAGTATGGATTGATTCAATAAGGATAATCTGTAATGGGAAAGGCATTACCCCTGAGCTTGCCGAGGCCAGTGCATACGCAGAACTGGCTGAACGCCTCAGTGCCGGGCTGTTCTATCCGGTCTTTGAAGAGCAGGTAAGGTTTAACGTTCCTAGCCTTTACAATGAGGAAACTAACAGGTTTCTGAATTATGAATGGATGGAAGGATATATTTATTCCCACCAGGATGATTTGGAAAATCCTCTTAGAATAGAAGATCTGCTGGCAAATGAAAAACATCTGACACATAAGGATATTGAAGATTTAAAAAACAGCAGGATGGCCGGACATTGGGTTGATGGTTTTTCAATTGTCCGCAAAGAGACAGTAAAAGTACCGGTCAATTTTGTGTCTTATATTCACGGATCAAACGGGATGGCGGCAGGGAATACCATTGAAGAGGCGATGATTCAGGCCACATGTGAAATATTTGAACGTTTTTCCCAAATACAGACAATCAGATCTGAAAAAATCATACCCTCAATTAATCTGAATTCTGTGGAAAATGAGACCATAGGGGATATGATTAAATTCTATCAGGAAGAGAATGTTGTTGTAATGATCAAGGATCTTTCCCTTGACGGCCTGATACCCTGCATAGGCGTCCTGTTTATAAACAACAACCTGCGTACTGATCGCCTGGAACATAGGATCTTGATACCGGGCGTATCCTTCAATCTGGAGGAGGCCCTGACAAGGTGCTTTACAGAAAGCATGCAGGGCAGGGAAACTCTTTTAACTCCCCGTCCTGAGCTGGACAAACCGGTTGTCCATAGATCCAAGGTTAATGACTATTATATGTTAATGAAATGCAGTATTTCTCTGAAAGATATCTCTTTTTTCGATCAAGGAGAAACCAGGACTTATAAGAATATCAAGATCAACGATGTCCTCAGTGAAATTGAGGAAATCAAAAGGATATGTGAGGCATTCAATACTGATTATATAATATTAAACCACACCCATCCGGTATTAAATTTCCCAGTTGTAAGAGTAATAATCCCACGAATTTCTGATTTTTTACCTTTTTTAAGACAGGACGTCCTTGTATCCGGGCCGACAAGACCTTCCGCTGCGTGGCGCGGAGAAGAATTCAAGAAGATAATGCAGAGCTTTTTTGTCTAGCATTTCAGCAAAATCAGGGCATTATGTATTTCTGCTCATACCTTGGCACCCACCACCGTATGAAGTTGTAAGTTATACCGGCAGCAGCAGGCTCAATACCTTTGAAACGCTTGTGGATCACCGGAAGGGCCATTGGAACGTAAAGAAAAGTATAGGGCTGATCCTCAGCCAGTATCTCCTGGATACGCCAATATATTTTCTTACGTTCATTTCGGTCAAAGGTCCTCCGCCCCTCCACAAGGAGGCGGTCCATCTCAGGGTTCTGGTAACTGATAAAGTTAAGTTCCTTTCCTCCTGTCTTGGAAGAATGCCAGATATCATAGATGTCCGGGTCCTGACCCAATGTCCAGCCCAGTATTACTGCCTCGAACCGCCTCTTGTCTATAAAGTCGTTGATAAAGGCTGTCCACTCAAGGGTTCTGATCTTCATCTCTATCCCGATCTGCTTGAGCCTGTACTGAATAATCTGGGCTGTTCGATCCCTCAGAGGATTACCCTGATTGGTTATGGCCGTGAATGAGAATGGCCTCCCTTCCTTATCCAGCCGGCCGTCTCCATCCCTGTCCATCCAGCCTGCCTCGGCAAGCAAGGCTATTGCCCTTTTCGGATCATATGGATAACGTCTGACATCCGGGTTGTAAAACCATGTATCGGGTTTATACGGGCCGGTTGCCTTCACTCCGAATCCCAAAAGCACTCCACGGATTATTTCATCCTTATCTATGGCATAGGCAATGGCCTGTCTTATTCTTTTGTCTGTAAAGAGAGGGAATTTTAAATTGTAACCGAGATACGTATATGAAAAGGAGAGATAGCGATATTTGTTAAAATTTATCTCGAAAAACAGGGAGTTTGCCTGCCTTTCATATTGGATCGGAGATAACCCCATCCAGTCAAGGCCACCTGATTTCAGCTCAAGGAACATGGTCGCCGAGTCAGGTATTATCCTCATTATATAGCGGTCAAGATAAGGCCGTCCTTCAAAACAAGTGGGATTTGCCTTCAGCTCTATACGTTCCTGAGTCTTCCACTCTGAAAGGCTGTACGGACCCAAGCCGACAGGATTTCGTCCAAGGGGACTCTTTGTGATGTCCTTTCCATCCAGCAGGTGCTTTGGCAGCACGACCAAATTCCCCCAGGAGCTCAGGGCAGGGGCAAATGGCTCCCTGTACGTCACCTTAAAGGTATAAGGGTCAGGGGCTTCGGCATTTTCGACTTCCAGAAAATCGCCCGCATAGGCAGTCGGGGTGCCTGGGGCTGTGATAGTCTCAAAGCCAAAGAGCACGTCCTCCGAGGTAAACGGCTCACCATCCTCCCATTTAACTCCCTTCCTGAGCTTAAAGGTGATGGTAAGTCCGTCAGGAGAGATTGCCCATGACTCAGCCAGATCACCAACCAGGTTGAGATCCTTGTCGTATTTAACCAGGCCGTTATAAATAAGGCCTGCGATCTGATGCGACGTGGCGTCAGATGCCAGCATGGGAATCAGGGTAGTGGCGTCCCCGATGGATCCCAAGACAATGGCATCGCCGTAGTCCGGCTCGGACGCGTAGGAAAGGTGGAAGGTGGAAGGTGGAAGGCTGAAGGGGAAAAATAAAAGAAAAGAAACCAAGAAAAGAAGGAGCCGAAAAAACCGAAGTCGTGAGAGATGGGAAGGAAAAACCACGCTTAACCTCAGACCTTCCACCTTCTACCTTTCCCCTTCAACCTTCCACCTTCCACCTTCTACCTATCTTTCTTCTCTTTCCTCTCCCTAAGGCCCTCAACACAGCTATACGGCACCCTGAGTTTTCCTGTGCCTCTACCCACCATTATTTTTGGTTTGGCCTTGCCATGATAGTCGCTACCGCCGGTGGGGACCAGGTCATACTTCTTGCAAAGCGACAGGGACAGATTGATTAGCTCCTTGCTATGCATGCTATAGTAACATTCAATGCCGTCAAGCCCCTGCTCTGTCCACTTTGCTACAAGCTCATCCAGGTGTGCTGGAGTTCCAAATTCAAGTGACATGGG
>JAUWGF010000147.1:0-4716 GCA_030606515.1 Deltaproteobacteria bacterium
GGATACGACCATGAATCCGGAAAAACGGACTTTGCTTAAGGTGACCATCAGGGACGCAGATGAAGCAGAAAGCCTGTTTACTACTCTTATGGGAGAAAAGATTGAACCTCGCAGGGAGTTTATTCAGACCCATGCACTGGAGGTTCGGGAGTTGGATATATAAAGCATGAGAGCCTCATAGGGGGAAATTTGGATGGAGTGTCAAAAGGAAGAAAATATAAAAAGGTGCAACTGTACATATGAACCCTGTCCCAAAAAGGGTATATGCTGCGAGTGTATACAATATCACCTAAAAATGCGTCAGCTCCCGGCCTGCTGTTTTCCATCTGAGGCAGAGCGTACTTATGACAGGAGCTTTGAGTTGTTTGCAAAGCTCGTACAGGAGGGAACTATATAATTTTACGTAAGCGTTCACAGGGCACCGCATCTGCTTTGTTGTCGGGCACTTGAGGTACAGGGAGTACGTCTGCGTACCCGTACGCCTCGCATCTGCAGCACCCTGTGAACGCTTACAGTTCGGTGGGTGCGGTAAAACGGGCGTTGTAATCCCGTGAACGGTTATATAATTTCACCTACAAGGTCATAGATATGAGAATCTGTTATTTTAACAGATACTATCTCTCCAAAACCAGCGGTCCCTTCGTTTATATAGACTATCCCGTCAATCTCAGGGGCCTGATGTCTGGTCCTGCCAACAAGAAGAAGCTCTGTTTCAGAACTTACTCCTTCAACAAGTACCTGTTCAACCCTGCCAACCATATCTGAATTCTTATTTCTGGATATCCTGGCTTGAATGTTCATGATTTCATCTTTTCGGGCCATTCCTGTTTCTGAGGATACTTTTCCGGGCAATTTGTTTGCCATACACTCTTTTTCATCAGAATATACAAAACAACCAAGGTGCTCAAATTCCCACTTTTCCACAAAATCCCTTAATTTTTGAAAATCATCTTCGGTCTCCCCGGGAAATCCAACCATAACTGTTGTTCTGACCGAAACATGGGGGAGCAAATTACTTATCCGAGACATTAAATCCTCAAGGGCCTTGCTGTCATATTTTCTTCCCATAGACCTGAGAATATTGGTGCTTGCATGTTGAATGGGAATATCCAGATAAGGACAAATGGCAGTATTTGCAGCAATGGTTTCAAGAAGTCTGATGTTTACTTTGCCCGGGTGCAGATAGAGCAATCGAAACCACGGCAAATCCGTTTCTCCGGCCAGAGCTTCCAACAGATCAGGAAGAGTCTTTTCACCATTCCTGTAAGCTGTGAGATCCTGGGCCACCATTGTTATTTCCTTAACCCCTTTTGTGGCCAGCGAGTTAACCTCCGAGACTATTTCCGCAATGGGGCGTGATATTTCCTTGCCCCTTAACATGGGAATCAGGCAGTAAGTACACCGATTTGAGCAACCTTCCGAGATCTTGACGTAGGCCCTCCATGGAGGAGTTGTCAACACCCTGGGGTCCGGCGATTGTACCTGGTGTTGTGTAGTCTGGTCTTCGATAAGCAGCGTTACGAGTGATTGTGGCGACCCTGTGCCGAGAAAGATGTCCACCTCCGGCAGTTCCTTTTTTAAATCGTCGCCGTATCTCTGAACCATACAGCCCATAACCACAAGGACCTGACTAGCCGTTTTTTCCCTTGCCACTGCCAGAATTGTATCTATGGACTCGGATACAGCCTCTTCTATGAATCCGCAGGTGTTTACTATCAGTAAATCAGCTTCTTGGGGATTGTTTGTGAGCTTCAGTCCTGAGTTTGTTGAGCCAAGGGAGCCCAGAGCCACTTCAGTGTCTATGGTGTTCTTGGGGCAACCAAGGCTTATGGCAAAGACTTTCATTATGAAAAAAGAGCAGGGGAAGAGGAAAAGGTGATCAGGGAGATTGCCACGGCACCTCGGTTCGCTCTTTCAACTGATTTTTCGCATCTACCCAGACTAGGATACTTTTGCCTTTGGCTATTTCGTCTTCAGAAAACAAACCATAGGACGCTATAATTATCAGGTCGCCGGGTGATCCTTTTCTGGCAGCAGCCCCATTAAGGCATATAGACCCAGAGCCTCTTTCTCCTTCTATGACATAGGTGTCAAACCTGCTACCATTTGAAATATTATAGACCATTATTCGCTCAAAAGGTAAAAGGTCAGCAGCCTCCATCAAGCGGGAGTCTATTGTAAGGCTTCCCTCGTAGTTGAGGTCTGCCTCAGTGATTGTAGCCTTATGGATTTTTGATTTAAGCATTGAGCGTAACATATCTTTAGTCCGTTTATTCAGGAATTGCGAATCCTAATTTTAAGCTGCAAGCATGTATCTTTACATGCATTTTACTGCTTAAGCAAGGTGTTGTCGATCAGACGAGTTTTTCCAACCCATACTGCCAGGGCGAGAAGGGTTTCACCAACAATCTCCCGGCACGGCGTCAGACTCTCAGGATCCCCGAGAAAAACATAGTCAATCTTTGTGTTGCTAAAGGATTGGATGTGTTTTTTGACAGCCTGGATAACTTCCGGACCGGATCGGCAGTCCCTGACCACCATTTTCTCAGCCAACCGGAGGGCTTGAACAAGGGAAAGGGCTGATTCGCGCTCTTTGGCATCAAGATAGGTGTTGCGGGAGCTCATTGCCAGACCGTCGTGTTCTCTGACTATAGGATGGGCTATTATATTAACCGGTATATTCAGGTCCCTCACCATGCGGCGAATGACTAGGAGTTGTTGAAAGTCCTTCTGACCGAAGATTGCCATGTCCGGCTGTACAATAATAAGGAGCTTGGCAACTATTGTGGCTACACCGCGGAAGTGTTCAGGCCTTGATGCGCCACAAAGCCCATGACTTAAGCCTTCGACCCGGACCCATGTCTGGAAACCGGGTGGATAGATGTCTTTGGCATCCGGACAAAACAGGCAGCTAACCCCTTTGTCTTCAGCCAGCTTTGCATCCCGCTCAAGGTCTCCCGGATAGTGGTTCAGGTCTTCATTCGGGCCGAACTGGGCAGGGTTTACAAACAGGCTTACTACCACATGGTCTGCTTTGCTTCGGGCCGCTCTCATCAGGGAAAGGTGGCCTTCATGGAAAAAGCCCATAGTGGGAACCAGGGCCACAGACAAACCTTCCTGCTTCCACTTGAGAACCTGTTTTCTCATGCCGGATATAGAGTTAATAATTTTCATTTATGGAACATGCACCATCTTCTGTTTCGAAAGGATCTCCCAGATTTCCATCCAGCAAGGGCATTTCACGGAAACAGGTATTCTGAATGTATTTTATGATATTCCACTCACCCTGGATGAAGGTCAATCCATCATAATCCTTGGCTATCAGTACCGGAACAGTGTCAATGCCCAATATTGTCAGGGCAGCAGTGTTTATTTCAGGTAAAAAACTTTCATTAGGGCTTAATCCCGGAAGCAGGTCAGAACCTATTTTTTTGATTGGATTAAAGTGAAATTCGCACCGTGTGCATCCTTCCAGTGCCTCTATGACCTTGTAGCAGTGGGGGCAGTCTTCTGAAAAGATTAGATAGAGTTGTTTAATCGGGTCTGAGCATCTCCTTACAGCATATGTCCCGTTGTCCAGAGTGAGTCCGCGCAGAGGGTTTTTTGCAGTATCAAAATTTAACAGAGAAAACATGATCAACTGCGCCACAATTGTTACCAATCCCAATGTTAATTGTCGTAAGCCCATCAAGCTGTTCAGGATTACCACCAGAAGAAAGATAACCAAGCAGTAAGAACAGAATACGTTGGCAACAAAAATCTGGTATCCCAGCAATATCCCCTCGGCTGCAAGACCGGAAATAAGTACGATGCGGAGCAGGTGCTCTGTCCCGGATCTGTATTTTGTTATTATGGCAACACAGAATATGGCAAAGAAATATGCAGCACCTAACAGATTGAAATAAAAAGGTGGAATAAGTGTCAAGGCTTCTACTATTCTACATCCTTCATTAACACAGAAGGCCTCTCCCCTGAATATTATTAGTAGTGCCTGGGCAATTATGATAACACAGGCAAGGAGTGACAGGTAAATTATTCCCCGGAGCGATCTGAGTTTCATAGACATCCTGATAGTCCCTACATTGTGTGAGGGAAGGTCGTGTTGTTTGATTGATCTGTTAGTGACAATCCTGGTCTAAGAGGATAAAGTCATTATTAGTCTTCAGGGCTAACTTAATAACTCATGAAAGGCATCTTGAAAACCCTTTGTGTCATCATTAGAGTTCTCTTATGACTATAAAAGATCAAGCAAAACAAGGTGTAATATCCCAACTTATTGAGCGTTGTGCCCTGGACGAGGGTCTGGATCCGCAGATTCTAGGTAAAGCCGTGGGGGCAGGGGAAGTGGTAATACCGCATAACAGGCATGTGGAGCTTAGCCGTCCCATGGCAGTGGGAAAGGGGATCTCCACCAAGGTTAATGCAAACATAGGCACTTCAAAGGATCATCCTGAGCTTAAAGCCGAACTGGAAAAGCTCAAGGTGGCACTGGATGCAGGGGCCCACACGATAATGGATCTTTCCACTGGAGGTCCGATAAAGGAGATCCGCCAGGCTATCAGAGATGCCTGTCCTGTACCTCTTGGCACAGTTCCTATTTATCAGGCCGCAGTTGAGACCGTGGAGCGGCGCAAGTGCTCAGTTTGCGAAATGGATGTAGACGACCTGCTGAGGGTAATTGAGGAACATGGTCAGGAGGGAGTTGACTTCGTGACA
>JAUWGF010000057.1:0-9259 GCA_030606515.1 Deltaproteobacteria bacterium
AAGGATATTTGTGCAAAGAAAAACATACATGTCCTGGAATAAGCGGAACAGTGCCTTAAGTGAACTAAAGTTTGAAGTGCCTAAAGTTAAGGTATCGCTTCGCTCCATCTATTTATATTAACCGCGCTGAAAGCGCGCACCACAACTTTAGGCACTTTAGCTCACTTTAGGCACTTCAAACTCAATAGATAGGGGCTTTGACAGGATATGGAAAGGTACCGGATGACTGAACGTATAAAGATCAATAAACTGCTATGCCTTGATGCAGCAGTTGATGAAGTTGTTGTTAAGGGGTGGGTCAGGACAAGGCGTAGCTCAAAGGGATTTTCGTTCATTGAGGTAAATGACGGGTCCTGCCTGAAAAACATTCAGGTTATTGCTGACAACTCACTGGATAATTATGATGCTATTGACCGGCTTGCTACCGGGTCCGCGGTGGCGGTTTCCGGCAGCCTGGCAGAATCCCCCGGAAAGGGCCAGAAATGGGAGATTCATGCAAAGAATATAGAAATAATCAGCATTGCCCCTGAAGACTATCTCCTTCAGAAGAAACGTCACAGTGATGAGTTCCTGAGGACCATTGCCCACCTGCGGCCAAGAACAAACAAGTACGGCGCGGCTTTCAGGATCAGGTCCGAGCTTTCATATGCCATACATAAGTTTTTCAGGGACAGAGGGTTCAGGTACATCCATACGCCGATACTGACAAGTTCTGACTGTGAAGGAGCGGGAGAACTCTTTCAGGTGACAACTCTTGATATGGGAAATGTACCAAGCATTGGCGGAAAAGCCGATTATTCTGCGGATTTTTTTGGAAAGGAAGCCGGACTGACCGTGTCCGGCCAGTTGTCGGCTGAAATGTTTGCTCTTGCACTTGGTGACGTTTATACATTCGGTCCTACATTTCGCGCGGAGAATTCCAATACATCACGGCATGTAGCGGAATTCTGGATGATTGAACCTGAGATGGCGTTTTGTGATCTTGACAAGGACATGGATGTCGCAGAGGAGATGTTGAAATATCTGGCAGGTGTTGTTCAGGAAAATTGTGCAGAAGACATTGAGCTTTTTGCGAAATTTGTTGACAAGGAACTTGCAAATACAATTGAAAATATTTTGTCCTCTGATTTTGAGAGGATCAGTTACAAAGAAGCTGTTGATATTCTTGAAAAGTCAAAAAAGAAATTTGAGTATGAAATTAACTACGGGAAGGACCTTCAGACTGAACATGAACGCTATCTTACTGAAAAATATTTTAAAAAGCCTGTAATTGTCTATAATTATCCCAAAGATATAAAGCCGTTTTACATGAGGCTTAACGATGACAACAGGACCGTTGCAGCCATGGATATCCTTTTGCCCAGAATAGGGGAAATCATCGGCGGGAGCCAGCGGGAGGAACGGCTTGATATGCTCGAGGCGCGAATGAAGGAGATGGGTATCCCTCTGGAGGATTACTGGTGGTATCTTGATTCCAGGAGGTTCGGAAGCGTTCCGCACAGCGGTTTCGGCCTCGGTTTTGAGCGCTTTCTGATGTTTCTTACCGGGATAAGCAATATCAGAGATGTTATTCCTTTCCCTAGAACTCCAAAAAATATCGAATTTTGATAGCCTTTTGGTCTTTATCTGACAGCGAACCTATCTTTTTAAGAATCAACCGGCTATCAAGTGTAAAGAGCTTCATGCGAACCTTTGAAGGCGCTACCAGCCCTGCTTTCCGTTTCTCAGTGATCGGTGTATCAAGGGGCCACTCAGGGTTCTTTTGACTGGTTATCATGGCCAGAACATAATGACCGCTTGATTTATTAAATCGCTCATCATCAGAAGAAATTCAATAAATTCTATAATGATTGACATTCTAATTATTACTGATTATTATTAAATTATTGAAATATTGATTATAGGGTGGGCATTATGGAGACAAGGACTATACGTGTGGCGGATCGGGGTTACCTCGTGCTTCCTGCCAAGCTTCGCAGAAAGTATAATATAAAAAAAGGGACCAGGCTTCTATTACGTGAAGAAGCGGATGAAATCATCCTTAAACCAATCCCCTCATTCACTGATCGTCTGGCGGGTCTTACAAAAGGGTCATTCGGGCAGACTGGTGATGAGATACAGAAATGGCTGGATCGAGAGCGAGAAGAGCGATAGTGCTCCTAGACCATCGGACACTGAAGAAAAGACTCTGGGGCCAAACCGTCCTCATAGACACCAATATCATAATCTATTTGGTAGAGGAGATTCCTCCTTATGCTGATCTGGCCCGTTTTGTTATGAGGAATCTTGAAGAGGGCCGATTTTCCGGCGTTCTGTCATTGATCTCTGTGGCCGAGGTCATGCAGGGGCCATTAAGGAAAGAGCAGCCAGGCTTAGCCCAAGAAGTGAAAAGTTATCTCCTGACTTTCCCCAATATAACGTGTCAGGGTATTGACGAGAGGGTCCTGGATCTTATGGGTCGAGACTCCAGGGTATCATGGAAGAACTTGCGGACAATAGATTCACTTATTGTATCCTGCGGGTTGGTCGGAAATGCAACCGCTATTTTATCCAACGACCTGCGCTGGAAGCGGGCTATTCCCTCAGATTTTATGGTATCATTTGATTTATAGGTTCAGGAAATTTTATTATTATGTTAATTTCAAATTAACTATAGGGATGTTGACACCATGGAGCACAAAAGTATTCCATTAAATGAACGTATTATCTTTGCCTTAGATGTAGACTCCAAAGAAGAGGCAAAAAAATGGGTTGATCTCTTGGGAAACCACATAAATTTCTATAAAGTTGGCCTGCAATTGTTCCTGGCGGAGTGGTTTCCTGTTATCGAAATGATTACAAAGCGTGGCCATAAGGTCATGGTTGACCTCAAATTTTTTGATGTTCCGGAAACAGTCAAATCGGCTCTTAGACAGTTGAGAAATAGAAATATTACGTTTGCCACTGTGCATGGCAATGATCCAATTCTTCGAGCAGCAGTTGAAGAAAAAAGTGGGGTAAAAATTCTGTCCGTTACTGTATTGACCAGCTATGGCGAAGAAGACATGGAGGAAATGGGCTTTTCCGGTACAATCGAGGATTTGGTTTTTAGCCGAGCCAAGCGTGCCTTAAAGCTGGGGTGTGACGGCGTTATTTCTTCCGGTCTTGAGGCGCCTCGCCTAAGAGACGCTCTGGGTGACAGTTTTCTCATAATTACTCCCGGTATCAGGCCAGGCAAAAATGTTGAAATCCCAGAAGATGATCAAAAGCGAATCGTAACAGCTCAAGATGCCATAATAAATGGTGCTGATTATGTGGTTGTTGGTCGTCCTATCAGGAAAGCCAAGGATCCTGTTGCGGTCGTAAAATCCATGCAAAATGAAATCCAAAAAGGGTTGGCTTCATAATTCGTTTCTTCCCATCAGGCTTCTAAGCCTCTCAAGGACAGAGGCCATGTCTGCGGGCAGCTTGCTTTCCCATTTCATTTTTTCCCCTGTGATGGGATGAGTAAACTGCAAACAGGCGGCGTGAAGCATCTGTCTTCGGATCGGAATAACTGTATGTCCAACCCTGAATTCCGTCGGCCCACGATATAAGGAGTCTCCCAGGACAGGATGCCCCAAGGAACTCATATGGACACGGATCTGGTGTGTCCTCCCTGTGCGTATCTTTAAAGATAAAAGGCTTGCGCCCCTGAGCTCTTCAACAACCTGCCACTCGGTAATGGCAGATCTTCCCTTTCTGGATCTGGTGGACATCTTCTTGCGATTAACAGGGTGACGTCCAATGGCTGAATCCAAACGACCGCTCCTGTCCCGGAGCCTGCCCCGGACCAAGGCCAGATAGGTCTTGTCAATCTTTCCCGACTTGAACTGCTCTGTTAATCCCCGGTGTGCCTCATCATCCTTTGCTACAACCATCAGGCCTGATGTGTTTTTGTCAAGCCTGTGTACAATGCCCGGTCTGAGATACCCGCCTATACCCGAAAGATCTTGGCAATGGTGCAGAAGGCCGTGAACCAGGGTGTGATCCTCATCCCCTGCCCCTGGATGGACAACAAGACCGGCTGGTTTTTCCAGCACAAGCAGGTGGTTGTCTTCGTAAACGATTGCCAGGGGGATCGGAACAGGTTCAACAGACAGCGGTTTTAAAGCAGGGACATGGATATCAATGCTGTCTCCGGCATGAACCCTGAGACTTGAGGACGTTCCGGTATGTCCTCTGACTTTTATATGGCCGTCGTGAATGAGGTTTTGAATTTGCGACCTTGAGAGTCCAAGGTCCTTTAAGGCGAGAAATTTATCCAGTCTATTTCCGGCGCCATCGTCATTTACCTTTATAAATACGTACTTGGCGATGTCTGCCATACTACATGACACTCAGCCCAATCCATGCTCTAACGGGGAATCGGAGCGCCTTTGGTCCACGCCCCCAGACCTTGGAGAGCAGTATGAAACAGCCTAGACTTCAACCTCGACCGCTGTATTCACAACATTAAAGATAGATTCGATTTCCTCGGTGATCTCTTCTTCTTTTTTGTCCTTGGCAATGGAGAGTTCCTTGATCAGTAAACCCTTGGCAGTATCCAACATCTTTTTCTCACCAAATGAAAGGGGCTTATCCATTTGCAGGATATAGAGGTCCCTCAAGACTGTTGCCAGATCGAAAATCGAACCTGTTTTTATCTTATCCATGTACTCCCGGTAACGACGGTTCCATGTCTGAGGAGTGAACTCTATGTCTTTTTTCTCTAAGATGGCATAGACCTCTTCGACCTCACTATCAGAAATAACTCTCCTGAGTCCGACTTGTTCGGCGTTTTTCCTGGGGACCATTATTTTCATGTCATTGTCAAGGATACGTATCACATAAAAAATATGTTCCTGCCCGGATATTGACTTTTCCTCTATACCCTCGATCAAACCCACACCATGTGCGGGATACACTGCTAAATCGCCAACGTTAAACATACTGATTAACCCCTAATAGCTTCAAAAAAATCTATAAAATGTAATCATTTTAAAAATCAATATAACACATTTCCCAATTTTTCGAAACATGCCGGACCGGTCACATTACAATTTTCGACTGCCAAATACAGTGGCTTGTGTTCTTGGTAAGCGTTCACTGGTTCAGGGTTACTTTTCTTTTGTTGGCCTTGTCAGATTTTTGGTGAACCCTGAACCCTGAACCTCTGAACTTTTGAACCCGTGTGAGGCAGAGGACACACCCATCCCATGGGAGGAAGCAGGCGTTCCTTGAGCACATACTGGTCATAGGCGGCAAACAGATCCGTCTTTTTCAGTTGCCCTACCACGGTCTTCGGGTCATCAGACCTCACAACCGGAAGGAAAGAAATGTTATGCCGGGCAAAAATGTGAAAGGCCGTTTCCATGTCAGTCTCTTCGTCAACTAAGACTATTTCCTTAACCATGAGTAAACTCGCGGTGGTATCAGGTGTGCACAACTCCGGATGAGCAAAGTACTTTCTGCAATCCCTCAAGGTCAATACTCCTGACAGACGATCCTGTGAATCAAGTACAATAAAGTGAGGAAAAGGGCTTTGCTCCATGGCAGACGCAATCTCACTGAAGGGGGTATCTGTTCGTAAAACCTGCAAGTCCATGCTCATATGTTCGCTTACCCTCATACCCCTCAAGACATTGACCTCGTGACCTTTTACAATATTCACTCCCTTAAGAAGGAGCTTTGTCTCATATATTGAGTAGCCATGGAGCAGACGGACTACCGTAAGGCTTGCGATACATGATACCATCAGGGGCAATATCACCTGGTAACTATATGTAAGCTCAAAGATGGTGAGCACCGCAGTTATGGGAGCCAGAGTGGTTCCGCTAACCATAGCCCCCATGCCTATAAGGGCATAGTGGGCAGGAACAAGACCTGATTCCGGCCACAGTGACTGGGCTACAAGGCCCACTAAAGACCCCAGTGCCGCTCCTATAAACAGGGATGGTGCAAATATTCCCCCACTCATTCCCGATCCTATGGAAAAGCCTGTAGTCACGATTTTGGCAACAAGCAGCGTTAAGGCAAATACCAAGGACACCTTGCCGGCAAGGGAGGCATCTATGCTTTCATACCCCACACCCAAAGCCCATGGACAGTAGAGGGCAACAATCCCTACCAGGAGTCCACCGAGGGCGGGACTCAGCCAGTCCGGCACCCCTATCCTTTTCCAAAACCTGGGCAAGGAAAAAATCGCTCCCATAAGCACCAGGCTTATAAGACCCGCGACAAGTCCCAGGAGAAAATATAGGAGCAGCTCAGCAGGATGTGCCATAAAGAAATCGGGGATCACAAATATCTGCGGCCCTTCCCAAAATGCCCTGGCAACCATCGTACCTGTGACAGCAGATATTACTATGTTGCTGAGAGAGGCGATTTCAAGGTCGAAAAGCAGCACCTCCACTGCAAACAGAGTTCCGGCCATAGGGGCCTGAAAGGTAGCTGCTATGCCGGCTGCTGCCCCACAGGCAACGGCCAGCCTCCTTGAATCCCGCCCCAGCTTTAACATCTGGGTAAGGGAAGAGCCAATGGAGGAGCCAATCTGGACCACAGGACCTTCCCGACCGACCGAGGCACCTGCTGAGATAAGCCCTGCTGTGACAAAGGCCTTTATCAGGGTAACACGATGCCTTATTCGACCACCCCTGAGAGCAAGGGCCTCCATTACTTCCGGCACGCCGGGTCCTCTGACCTCGGGTGCCCAAAAAGTAATTATGGGTCCTACCAACAGGCCCATACCGGCAGGAATAAGGAGCTTCCACCACCATCCGGCATTTTGGACCTGTTCCACAAAGTTAGCGCCAGCAGGCCACAGGACCTCCTGGCCAAGAAGTATCAGCCACCTGAACATTACCACTCCCAGGCCGGCAAGTGCCCCGATGACCAATGCCAATAAGAGCGGTCCTGTATATTCTTTTAAAGTTTGTACGGATCTATTGTTCATCTACTGCATAATAGCATATAGATTCCGCTGAAAATACCCCATCTGCTGCGCACAATAAATGTTGAATGCTGAATGTTGAATTTTGAATTAGGGTATATGTCTTTTAAATCTTCTTCCACAATTCAGCATTCAACATTCACAATTCAACATTGCCTATAAAGGGATGCATCTGGAGCATTTTGAGCGGAATCATGTCTCAGGACTCTTTGCAGATTTCAGTGTCAATTGGTAAGAATGCATATCTATGGCACAGCCCGGCAAACAAAATAACGTAAAGCATAAGAAAAGGCCGAAACCGGCACCATATATCTGGGCAGCAATTACCTTCCTGTCTATAGGGCTTCTTTTCATAGCACCCGGGGTGGACTGGCCGCTGGTCGTGCATAGAATAGCCTGGCCACTCAGCCGTCTCTTGATAATCATGGCCCTTAGCCTCGGCTTGAGTGCTTTGGTAGAAGGCATGGGTTGGTCTGAAATAGTTGCAAGACTATCCAGGCCACTCATGCGTACGGGCAACTTCAGTGACTGGAGCGGGACTGCCTTTACAACAGCTTTTCTCTCAGGTGTCGCTGCAAATACCATTCTATGGAATGCGTATAAAGAGAAAAAATTAAGCAGACGAGAGATGCTTCTGGCCACACTCTTGAACCTGGGGCTTCCTTCCTACACGCTGCATCTCCCAACTACTATTGCCATCATTATACCCCTGGTCGGGACGGCCGGATTGATATACGTAAGCCTGACCCTTGTGGCTGCATTGCTCAGGACCGTATTTGTCCTCATCCTGGGCCGCCTAATCCTGTCATCACCAAAGAAAATGGGGAAATCAGTGCAGGAACATCAAAACAAAGAAGAATTGGAACCACGAAAGGAGCGAGTAAAAAAACTCCTGGCCCGATACGTCCCGGGCCGCTTGAGCCAGATCGCCATGTATACCGTGCCCATCTATATTATGGTAGTTCTCCTTCAGCAATGGGAATTTTTTGAGTGGCTTCAGGACAAGAGTGCATCAATAATTGCCATTGAGGCCCTGCCTGTGGAAGGCATATCTGTGGTAGTATTCAGTATAGTTGCGGAATTCACAGCCGGAGCTGCCGCAGCTGGGGCCATGCTGAGTGCAGGAGTGCTTACTGTGAAAGAAACCGTGCTGGCACTTCTTTTCGGCAGCGTAATTGCAACCCCTGTAAGGGCCCTGAGACACCAACTGCCAAGATATCTGGGCATCTTTCAGCCGAAAATGGGTATAATCATACTCATGATGGGTCAAACTCTGCGTGTTATAAGCGTTATGATAGTGGGTATTATATATTTTCTCATGTATTGATTCGAAAAGGGTTTATTATGAAAAAAACCTCGTATTTTCTGTCATTATCCCTATTTCTCCTGGCATTTTTAGCGGCTTTTGCCCCCCCGGCCTGGTCTGAAGTAAACAAAAATAAGGATAATATCCTCATGGTTAGTATCGACGTGACACTGGATATGGAAAACCGCCGGATAAAGGGAAAGGCCTCAACAGAACTCCCCATGGAACAACCTGTACGGATACATGTGGGAGGCGTGGAGTTAGACCGTGTCACCCTTGCGGGGCGAACCATAAATCCTTCCATTGAAGACGACTCTTTCAGTGTTGTAGCTTTCGGCAGAAACAGGTTGCTCAGGATTCAATTTCATAGAGATTTTTTACCCTTGAGCCCCAGGACCGGCGCAAAAAATGACCATATAATGACGGATAGCTTCATAGACACAAAAGGCGTTGTATTGCTTGATGGCTGGTGTCCGACATTGGAGGGGCTTGCCCGCTACGAGCTCAAGGCCGCGGTGCCTGCTGATTTTAAAGCCGTGTCTGAAGCAGATGCCGTAAAGATAGAATCCCGGGAAAAGACAAGTATCTATATTTTTAAATTCCCCCACCCAAGGACCGGCATTTCACTGGTTGCAGGCCCGTATCAAGTCAGCCTGGAACGCCACAAGGGTATTGAGATTGCTGCGTACTTTTTCCCTGAGGATAAAGAACTCGCTCAGAAATACATTGACAAATCCAGACACTATCTTGATTTCTATGAAGGCCTCCTTGGCCCATACCCGTTTAAGCGATTTGCAATAGTGGAAAACCGTGCCCCCACAGGCTATGGCCTCTCCACTTACACTCTTCTCGGGCAAGTGGTGGCAAGACTCCCCTTCATTGTTGACACCTCCCTGGGCCACGAGATACTCCACTCCTGGTTTGGAAACTCTGTCTATGTAGACCCAAAAGAAGGTAACTGGAGTGAAGGGCTTACCACATACCTGGCAGACTATCTGTATGAA
>JAUWGF010000183.1:0-3412 GCA_030606515.1 Deltaproteobacteria bacterium
GATGGAAGATGCCACCTCTTGAGCGAAACTTGGGCCGGAAAGGGCAGCTAACCTGCCGGATAGCCTTGAGGGAAGCACCTCCTCCATGATCTCCGTCATGGTGAGCAATGTCCTGTTTTCTATCCCCTTGCTGGCAGAGACAAGAGCATAAGGAAGATTTGGTGATTTGGTGATTTGGTGATTTGGTGATTTTGAAAGATCGTCAAGGGCCATCGAGACCTGTTTGGCGACCTCTCTGAGCCCATGTGAGGGCACTACAAAGAGTATGACTTCTTTATCTGTGACAGCTTTTGAAATATCTGACGTAATTTCCAGCGCTACGGGGAATTTTATGCCTGGGAGGTATGATTTATTTTCCCGGCTCTCGCGGATTTGTTTCGCAAACTTATGGTTCCTGGCCCAAAGTACTGTTTTAATTCCTTTGTTGGCCAGAAGTACGGCAAGAGCAGTTCCCCAGCTCCCGGCCCCCAATACTCCTACCCGTTTCATTCCTCGTCCTGTTCAGCCAGCTTTGCCACTGCTGCCAGGTGGTCTCCTTTCTGAATCCGTATCAGGCGCACGCCCTGGGTAGATCGGCCGATTGTGCGTACGTCCTGAACGCCTATTCGAATGATATTTCCGCTGGTGCCAATCAGCATGACCTCTTCATGGCCGTTTACAAGGATTACACCTACTACATGGCCTACCTTTTCTGTGGTCTTGATATTGATTACGCCCCTTCCACCCCTTGACTGCACACGGTACTCGCTCACCTGAGTCCGCTTTCCATATCCATTCTCAGTGACCGTAAACAGTGTATCTTGGGCTTCTGAGATTACCACCATTGCGACTACGCGGTCCCTTTTCGGGAGCTTGATACCCCGCACACCTGCCGCAGTACGACCCATGGGTCTTACGTTGCTTTCCGGAAACCTAATGCTGTGTCCGTGTCTGGTGCCAAGAAATATATCAGCCTGACCATCAGTAATGGCAGCTGCTATGATTTCGTCGCCCTCGCGTACTGTGGCCGCAATGATGCCTGTCGGCCTGGGCCTTGAAAATGCTTCAAGAGAGGTCTTTTTGACCACTCCGTTCTTTGTTGCCATAACTACAAAACGATCCGGTTCAAAGGTACGTACCGGCACTACAGCAGCAATATGCTCATTGGCCTCCCTGTCAATCGGCAAAAGATTTACCAGGGCTTTGCCGCGGCTCGTCCTTGATGCCTGTGGAATCTCATGGACCTTCAGCCAGTAAAGCCTCCCCAGATTGCTGAAGCAGAGGAAATAATCATGAGTGGAGGCCACAAATAGATCTACAACAAAATCTTCCTGCTTTTTGGATAGCCCGGTGATACCCTTTCCGCCACGTCTCTGGCTGTGATACAGGCTCAGAGGGTTACGTTTGATATAGCCACTGTGCGATAATGTTACCACCATGTCCTCTTCAACTATCAGGTCTTCGATATTGATCTCTTCAGGGTCTCCTATTAACTCAGTGCGCCTGGGAATAGCGTATTCGTCCTTGAGGAGCCCGAGCTCTTTTTCGATAATTTCAAGGACCATGGCATCACTTGCCAGGATTTCTTTATAGCTTTTGATATTGTTCAGGAGTTGCTGATAATCTTCCAGGATTTTTTTCCGCTCAAGGCCGGTCAGGCGCTGAAGTTTCATGTCGAGAATTGCCTGGGCCTGAATGGTCGTGAGTCCGAAATGCTCAATAAGTCCTGATTTGGCCTCTGCGGGTGTGCTCGATCCACGAATCAGGGCCACCACCTCGTCCAGGTTGTCAAGCGCGATCTTAAGGCCCTCGAGTATATGGGCGCGCTCTTCGGCCTTCTTAAGCTCATATGTAGTGCGCCTGATAATTACGGTTTTTCTGTGCTGGAGGAAGTGGGCCAGGACCTCTTTGAGGTTGAGGAGTTCCGGTCTGCCATTGACTATGGCGAGAAGGATTGTCCCAAAAGAGCTCCCCATGGCCGTGTGTTTATAGAGGTGGTTGAGGATAACCTGGGCGATTCCCTCTTTCTTCAGCTCTACTACGATCCTCATTCCATCCCGGTCGGATTCGTCCCGCACAGCATGGATCCCTTCAATCTTTTTATCACGGACAAGCTGGGCGATCTTTTCCACCAGCTTTGCCTTGTTAACCTGGTATGGGATCTGGTTAATAACTATGTGTTCCCGCTTGCCTTTGGCTTGCTGTTCCACTACAGCCCTGGCCCTCATTTTGATGATTCCGCGTCCTGACTCATAAGCTGACTTGATGCCGCCTTTTCCACAAATAAAACCGGCGGTTGGAAAGTCCGGCCCTGGAATATATTCCATAATATCGGCTACGGTCATGTTTGGATTTCGTATAAGGGCGATCAGCGCATCCACTACCTCACCGAGATTGTGAGGAGGAATGTTGGTGGCCATTCCCACGGCTATACCGGATGAACCATTGATTAATAAATTCGGTACCTTAGAGGGAAGCACCAAGGGTTCTTCAAGGGAGTTATCGTAATTAGCTGCAAAATCTACGGTTTCCTTATCGATATCCGCCATGAGTTCATGGGCCAGTTTGGTTTGACGGATTTCGGTGTAACGCATGGCCGCGGGGGCATCTCCATCGACCGATCCAAAATTTCCCTGACCGTCGACAAGAGGATAGCCCATGGAAAAGTCCTGGGCCATTCGAACTATGGTGTCGTAAACCGCCGTGTCTCCGTGGGGGTGATACTTACCGATGACATCGCCCACAATGCGGGCTGACTTCTTATACGGTTTATTATAGTCGTTTCTCAGGTCCTGCATGGCAAAGAGGATGCGCCTGTGCACCGGCTTGAGTCCATCCCGGACGTCGGGCAGGGCCCTTCCGATTATCACGCTCATGGCATAATCGAGATAGGACTTCTTGAGCTCTTCGGCAATGCCGCACGACTTAGTGGTTCCAGAAAATATTTCTATCTGTTCCTGCATTTTCGCAGACTCCTGACTTGTACTGGTCTTATTGTAAAGGAGGGGTCGATGTGATTAGTTAGCTGAGGCTGGTCCCTGTAGTGGTCATGGTAAGCCGGCAGTGTTTCACACCTTTAAGGGCTTTTAACTTGTAGGTTAGAAGGAGCAGGGCATCCGGTTCCCCACGGACAATGACTACCTCCAGACAGTTGTGATGATCCAGGTGAACATGCTGCGATACTATAACATGGTCTGGAAAATTGTGCTGAATATCAATAATTGAATCTACCAACTCCCTCTTGTGGTGGTCAAATACATAGGCGATAACGCCCACCACCTTTTGTCCTTCAAACTCTTTTTCCCATTCCTGCTCTATTAATTTTTCCCTTATCAGGTCGCGAATGGCCTCTGACCTGTTACTGTATTCCCGCTCTCTGATGTATCTATCAAAGGCACGAATCAGATCATGAGGAATAGAGACTCCGAATCTT
>JAUWGF010000156.1:0-4412 GCA_030606515.1 Deltaproteobacteria bacterium
TGGAAAGATATTCCGGCAAACCACGGTCGCGCACCGCCTTTAAGGCAGAAACAACTCTGACATCACTTCCATCAGACATTGTGATCTTCAGCAGCTTGATCCCCGTGGCATCAAGCAGGACCAAATGGAAATCAGGGCCGAGAGTCCTTACTGCCAGCAGACCGGTAAATCGTTCAGTCCCCCATTGTTCTATAGTAAGTTTCCAGAGGGATTCCTCCACATATGGAAAATTCAGATCGGCATGTTCAGGGATCTTGTTGATACTGCATCCTGAGATAAACTGAATTATTAATATCAACAGGATCCAACGCATCGGGTTTCGTTTCCACCTAAATTAAGCGGTTAGCTTTTAGCCATTAGTGGTTAGCTTTTGGATAAAACTGTTCAACATCCTCTTTACCTCATTGACTTGTTGATTAAGTTCTCTATAGACCTGTAGCGTAAGACTATGGGCTTTCTCCCATACCTTGAGTTCTCTAAAATCTCTCATCTCTACTCCTTTTTAATGCTAATGGCTAACCGCTAACGGCTAACCGCACAGATCCAATCTTCCTGGCCAAATCATGAAGCAAAGGCCGAAATTGGCGCATTTCGGCCTGACTCTCTCTGTCGGCCTTTGGAAAAGTGCGGTTGGCAAGGAGTACGACCAATATCTCATGCTCCAGGTCCATCCAGAAGGATGTGCCTGTAAAGCCCAAGTGACCTATACTTCTAGAAGAAAAACTGCTGCCTGCACTGGAGCCAACCGGAGATGGGGTGTCAAAACCAAGGGCCCACGTGCTGCCGGTGTCAGAACCTTGGATACGCCAAAATTCC
Organism: Deltaproteobacteria bacterium; assembly: GCA_030606515.1. Lineage (GTDB taxonomy): Bacteria > Desulfobacterota > Dissulfuribacteria > Dissulfuribacterales > UBA3076 > UBA3076. The sequence continues at coordinate 817 of JAUWGF010000156.1, forward strand.
TGAAGGAGTCCTTTTGGAAAATTGGGGACATTGCTTCTGCCCTTATAAATATCAAGGAGTCTCAGGATGAGTTTTGCCACTGATCCTGCGGTCCCGAAAAGACCGGCATGGCCTGAAACTCCCCCGATAACCCAGGCATTCAGGTCGTGGACCTCGCCGCAGACAACCCTTTTCCTGAATGGACATACCTCTGTAGGCGCTACAAGCCCATTGCAACACCTATCTCTTAAATCCTCTCTTTTCCCCTTTGTCAAAGGCGGCCCATTGGAGATTTGCCCAATTGCCGGGGTGCTTATCAACGGGAAATATAGACCTTTTACGTGTAAAGGTTCAAATATCAACTCTTGTGCAGCATCTGCCAGGCCTTTGCCTGTGAGGCTCTCTATTACCCAGCCGAGGAGCATAAACCCAAGGTCGCTATATCCGGCCTGTGTTCCAGGGGGAGATACCAGGGGTTCGGCCAGGAGCAATTTTTTCATTTCCAAGAGCCTGGAATCAGGCGCCAGGTGAATTAATTCCTTATAAAATGGTCTATAGGCTGGAAGCCCGGATGTATGGCATAAAAGGTGACAGATGGATATTTGAATTTTGTCCAATGGTACTTCGGAGAGAAATGACCCCAGAGTGTCATCAAGGTGTAACTTACCCCTTTCTATCAAGGCCATGACAGAAAGCGTGACGGCAAGGGGTTTTGTAAGGGATGCAAGATCGTAAACCGTACCGGGACTGACCCTTGCAGACCAGGGAACATGGGTGACCCCACCCCAGGCGGCCTTAAACACAACTTCTCCGCCAGTTGCTACGGTCAGTACGGCCCCCGGGAAAAGACGACTTCCAAGGGCTTTTTCAAATAGCCTGTCTAGACCGTGGACTTCAGAATTCCGTCTGCTTTGCACCAAAGGGGATATCAAAAAGGAACGTCGTCCTCTATTGGCGGCTGTGGCGGCTCAAGGTCTGTTCCTGTTCCTGTTTCCGAGGCCCTGTCTCCTTTGGAATCCAGCATCATCATGTCCCTGGCAACCACTTCTGTAGTCCACCGCTTGTTCCCATCTCTGTCCTCCCAGGACCGGGTCCTGATCTGGCCTTCCACAAAGACATTGCTTCCCTTTCTCAGATACTCGCCGCATACTTCCGCAAGTCTCCTCCAGGCCACAATCCTGTGCCAGTCCGTCTCCTCTTCCCACTGGTCCCCACGCTTTATTGGACGATTTGTGGCCATATTGAAATTAGCCACTGCCGTTCCATCAGAGGTATAACGTATTTCCGGATCCGCTCCCAAACGCCCAATGAGCAAAACCTTATTAAGGCCCCTTGCCATATCATTACCTCCCTTTTTGCTATATCAACCTTAAACTACAAGCCATCAGCTAAACAACAAACCTGAATTCACCTTTACCCAGAAGATCGTGGAGGTGTATCACTCCAACCAGTTGTCCATTTGTTTCAACAACAGGCAGTACGGTTATCAGGTGCTTTTCCATAAGGGCGAGGGCGTCTGCCGCAAGGGCTTCGGGTGAAACACCTTTGGGATTTTTGGTCATAACCTGCTCCACAACCTTTTCCGACAGGTCCCCCATATTAATCAGCGCCCTTCTCAAGTCACCATCTGTTACAATCCCAACTACTGATTCCTCGCCGTCAAGTACCAAAACTGAACCCAAGCGCTTGACATCCATTTCCTTAAGTATTTCGGCCATACCAGTCCCCGGTCGCGCAAGCGGGATATCAGCCCCGGTAATCATCACCTCTCGTACCTGAACTCTAAGCCTGTCACCCAGGGTTCCGGCAGGATGATTTTTCCTGAAATCGTCTTCATTGAATCGCCGCATCTTAAGGAGTACCACTGCCAAAGCATCACCGGCAGCCAGAGTTGCTGTAGTGCTGGCAGTAGGGGCCAGCCCGAGGGAGCAGGCCTCTCTGTCAACCCCTGTGTCGATCATTGCCTCGCTGATCCCGGCAAGGGTTGACTCTCTGTTGCCGGTTAGGGCGATTACAGGAATTCCCCTGTTTCTGAAAGCAGGCATTAAATCCCTGAGTTCCTGAGTCTCGCCGCTATTTGAGAGGGCAATTATGATATCATCTTTGGTAACCATGCCCAGATCACCGTGCACAGCCTCCACCGGGTGGAGAAACATGGCAGGAGTACCTGTACTGGCCAAGGTTGCGGTAATCTTTCTGCCGACAAGTCCGGATTTACCTATTCCTGTTACTACTACCCGGCCTTTGGTTTTAAGCAGCAGTTTAATGGCCTTTACAAAGCCTTCGTCCAGATGGTCTCTAACCCGCTTGATCCCTGCTATCTCAATTTCAATAACCTCCTTGGCAGCAGGAAGGATAGAATCAACATCATCAAACAACAATGAATCTTTGTTCTCCATAAGATTTCTCAAACCTGTACTTTCCGTTTTTTTCATCTACAAACAAAGTCCATTGTACTCTGGAAATGGCCGTACCTTCAAGTACTGTACATCGAATACCTTAATATTCTCTGCTCTTTATGAATATTGATACAGCTTATGGACCGGATTTGGGGGATAAATTGAGTGACATGGATCACGCACTCTTAATAGGCAACTCTATCTTGACTGTAGTGCCCTCATCTTGTGAGGATTTGAACGATATGGAGCCTTTGTGGCTGGTCATAACCAGATGGGCCATGTAGGTTCCAAGTCCTGTCCCGTTTTTCTTCCCGGCGGTCGCGTACTTTTCAAAAAAACATGAACGAATCTGTTCAGGAACCATACCCCAGTTATGCACATTGACCCACATCCGTGAATTATTATGTTTGACTTTGATCTTTACGGACTGGTTTTGGGGTGAGGCCTCAATGGCATTCTTAACCAGGTTGTCCAGTGCACTTTGAAGATATATCTTGTCTCCGATAAAAGGCAGTCTGTGTTCAAGGGTATAAAATTTTTTATTGAAGATAATGACGATATCAACGTTCTTCTTGTCGGCGATATTTCTGAGGGTCCTGCGGACATGGGCGACCATTTCCATGAAGTTGAACTGTTCTTGCGAAGGCTTATATGACCCAGGTTCCAGGCGTACAACGTTAAGATAGGTATTAACCATCTTTTCCAGTTGTTTTCCGCACTGTTGGATATGGCGGCAGCATTTCTGTTGTGCTTCGCTGAGTTCGGTTTTGTCAAGCAAGCGGTTGGCAAGACCGACAATTGCCACCAAGCGGGAATGCATGTCGTGGCGCAGCATCTTTTCCATGTCCTTTCGGGAAATCTCCATCTCGACGAATGGGGTAATATCACGAAAGGTCGAGATGATGCTTGGCTTGTCCTTGAAACGGATCACTGAGCTATTGACAGATACCCAGCAGTAGGTCCCGTCGTTCTTTCCTGAATCGATACTCGACCGGGCTTGTCAGCTTGTTTTTCATAAGTTGCGCAAAATCCTGGATGGCCCTGGTTCGATCCTCAGGATGGAGCAGGTCAGCCATAGTACGCCGATAGAGCGTCATGGACTCAAGACCGAGCAAGCGGCTGAAAAATTTATTATGGAAAATAATCTTGCCCTCGGAAAAGACGGCAACCCCGTCTGCGACATTATCCACAAGAATCCGGTATTGCTCCTCTGACTGC
>JAUWGF010000122.1:0-5839 GCA_030606515.1 Deltaproteobacteria bacterium
TATCCATCCTATCTATTGATCACTATCATCTCTCTTGTAGCTGTAACATGGTATGCATCCGAGTCTTTGAAGCATTTCTTTCTTGAACAAACTGCATCCGATCTCAAAGTACGAGCCCGCTTTTTTGAGAAACAGGTCTTGGAATATCTTGATCCCCCGGATGAAAAGGCTGTTGACCTGTTGTGCAAGAAAATCGGCAAGAGTGCTGCAACCCGTATTACCATCATTCTTCCCTCCGGTAAGGTCGTTGGAGATTCTGAGAAGGATCCTGCAAAAATGGATAATCATGTGGACAGGCCGGAATTCATTGAGGCCTTGAACGGGCCTTCAGGCACATCTACACGGTACAGCCGGACCCTGGAAAAGGACATGATGTACGTGGGGATACCTGTTAAGAAGAAAAATCACATCCTTGCGGTTGTTCGCACATCCGTCCCTGTGAATGACATAGATTTGGTCTTAAAGAGTATGAAGATCAAGATTACGTTCGGATGCCTTGTTGTAGCTGTATTTGCTGCGATCCTCAGTCTGTTTGTTTCTCGCCGCATTACCCGTCCCATTGAGCAGATCAAGATCTGGGCAGAGTCCATTACTCGTGGTGAATTTCACCTCAGACCACAAGTCGCTGAATCAGAGGAAATCGGGGCACTTTCCGAGTCGCTGAATCAGATGGCAGTTGAGCTTCGTGAACATATTGATACTGTCATGCGGCAGCGAAACGAGATTGAAGCCGTGCTTTCCAGCATGGTTGAAGGAGTTATTGCCGTGGACATGGAAGAGCGTGTTATCAGTATGAACCATGCTGCTGCCAAAATGTTCGGATGTGATCTTGCTGAGGCCCAAGGCCGGAGCATCCAGGAGGTGGTCAGGAATACTGTCCTTCAGCAATTTGTGAAAAATGCATTGTCCAGCCAGGAGGCGGTTGAAAAGGAAATTGTCCTGTCCTTTGATAGCGATCGGTTTCTTAATGGCCACGGCACGTTGCTCCGTGATGCAGAAGGGAAGCAAATCGGCGCACTTATCGTTTTGAATGATGTGACACGCCTTCTAAGACTTGAAAAGATCCGGCGCGAGTTTGTTGCCAATGTATCCCATGAGATAAAGACCCCGATTACAGCCATTAAGGGGTTTGTGGAGACCCTCCGGGATGGCGCAGTGGAGAATCATGAGGACGCCGAACGATTTCTGGAAATCATCGGCAAACACGTAGATCGCCTTGAGGTCATTATTGAAGATCTTCTGAGTCTTTCCAGGATTGAGCAGGAGGCTGAAAGAGAAAAAGTCGTGCTGGATGAGGGCAGGCTAAAGGACGTGCTCGAAACCGCTATCCAGGTCTGTGAGGCCGGCGCTATGGCCAAGAAAATAGAGATTGAGCTGTCTTGTGCTGAAGAAATAGTCGCAAAATTAGATCCCCAGCTTCTTGAACAGGCTATAGTGAACCTAATTGATAACGCCATCAAGTACAGTAACGATGGGGGCACTGTTCGGGTAGAGGCACTTCAAAGGGAAAATCAAATCATCATCAGCGTGCATGATCAGGGCTGCGGAATAGAAAAGGAACATCTGCCCCGTCTCTTTGAGCGATTTTACCGTGTAGACAAGGCAAGAAGCCGGCAACTGGGCGGGACCGGGCTAGGCCTTGCCATTGTCAAACATATTGCCCAGGCCCATGGCGGCCATGTGGCTGTTGAGAGTATCCCCGGAAAGGGGAGCACTTTTTCAATCCACTTGCCCAAGGCATCTGTATGAAATCAGCCCGTGAGGAATCTGCCGATCCTGGGGATGAAGTCTTTTTTGCGTGACATGATTTTTGGGATAAAACACTTATCATCCTTTACAGTCACCCCAAAGGCCTTTTCAATAATTTTCGTATTACCTTTGACGATTATCTCTTCCCCATTCTTTTCCACCGGATTCATTATCAGCATAGCTATCATGCTGTAGTGCTCTTCCTGGCAGAGTTTTTCCATCTCTGACATAATATCCGGCTCAATAGAAGCAAATTCCTCTTTATCAAGAATCATTATTTGATTAACACCAATCTTATTTCCATTAAAATGGTAGGTCTTGAAATCCTGAAAAAGGATATCATGGGCTGTCTTTCCCTTGATGTTAATACTCGACGCCAACAATTCTTTTCCGAACGTCATCAGATCAAGATCGGCAATCTCAGCCAATTTATTGGCTATTTCGCGATCTTTCCCAGTAGTAGTGGAAAGCGTCAAAAGCAGTGTATCAGACAATATCCCTGACAGAAGGGCGCCGGCAATATCCGGTATCATCTCAATCCGGTGCAGGAATATCTGACCGGCCACTATGGTACAGGTGCTCCCGATCGGTTCGTTATAAACGGTAATGGGCCCTATGGTCGAAATATCTCCAACCCGATGGTGGTCGATAATCTCCAGAATATCGGCATATTCTATACCATCAACAGCCTGTGATATTTCATTGTGATCCACCAGGATAACCTGTTTTTGGATTGGCTCAAGGAGATCGCCCCGGGTTATAATACCGATCAGATGATTATCATCATCAACAATCATCAAGCACCGATATTTAGATTCCAGGATATTTTCTCTTACTTCGTTTACGGTAGTTATCAATCCGACCGTGGGTACGGTTTTTGACATGAGATGTGAGATAGGCATGCATAAATTAATCAGCTTGGCGGTAGCGAAAGTCCGGTAGGGCGAGCTGATTATCAACACCTCTTTCTCTCTGGCCAATTCCAGGACTTCTTTACTAACCGGATGATCTCCTGTGATGATAAGGGCCGAGCATCCTGCCTTGATCAGATCCATTTGTACATCGGCCCTATCTCCCAAAATAGCTATATCACCGTGCCTTGTCCTGTTGATAGTGGTTCCTCTCTGGGAAGCAGCAACAAATATCTCACCCGAAAGTTGCTTCATTTTCCCTGTATTGGCCTGTATTTTTCCATGCAGGGCAGACATGAGGTGGCTCAGTTCGACAGGAATAGCTGATAAATTCTCCATCTCCAGTCGTTCCACATAGTGGACAGCCAGATCCATCTTGTCCACAATGCCGAGGAGCCTGTTTTCCGCATCCACCACAGGAAAGCTTTGGATGTTTCTATCCTTGATCAGGTAGCCGATATCCATCATGGTCTGTTCCGGCGAAACAGATACCGGTTTTTCAATATCCATATCCTCTACAGTTGCAACGACGCTGTCAATCCGCACTGGTGTCTCCAGATTAAATCTCTCAAGAATGAAAGTTGTCTCCTCATTCAATGTGCCGGCCCGGCAGGGGATATACAACCGCGTTTTATCCAGATGGTTCTTAAAGTAGGCATACCCAATAGCGGAACAGACAGCGTCACTATCCGGGGCCCGGTGTCCAATGACCAATACACGTTTCTTTTTCATATCACGGGTTCAGGGTTCAAGGTTCAGAGGTTCAGGGTTGCTTTTCTTTTGTTAACCTTCACTAACCTCGCGCTTTGAGCTTTCACCGCTGCCATACCACATTGGATTGTTGATTGTTGATTGCTCTCCTCGTTTTTTTCTCACGCCTTCTCCATTCCCGCCTGCCTCGCAAGCTTGGCGAGTGGGCAGGAAAAACTCACGAATCAACGGTTCAAATTTTTGGTAAATCCTGAACCTCTTAACCCTTGAACCTTTGAACCCTGAACGGTTACTTATGTGGTTCAAATCAAGGGGAAGAGGGGTCTTCTAATGGGGTGCATTCATCCATCTCAACAGATCAATTAAAATCTTAGCATTAGGGTTTCGGTCTTTGATGAATCTGAACCGGAAGACGATCAAACCCACCAAAAAGAGAAGTCCAAAAACTAGGAGAAGTATCTCTTTCAATTTCCTATTATTCTCAGCATACAAGCGGTTGAGAATGGCGCATTAAATCACACTAATTTGAGAGCTTTGTTGTGGTAGTGTTAAGTCCCTGTTACGTTCAAAAACTTCATCTTTCCGGCTAAGAACATCGGCTACCTTTCGCTTGAGCCCATCGAGAGCAAGAATCTTTATGGCGTAGCCGTCGGCCAGGGGCAGCTGAGGGTCTGCTACATAGCCGTCGTAAGCTGTAAAGATAATGACAGGCAGATCGGGGTCTTGCCTCATGATGTCAAGCAAAACCTCCTTTGCCTCTGGTCTATCAGGATACAGGTCGAGAATAACCAAATCCGGTTGTGAATTTCGGAGATGACCACTAACTGATTCGCCATCGTCTGCCGCTGCAACCCGGTATCCCTCAGATCTTAGTTGATCAGAAAGAAATTCTCGAACATGTGGCTGTTCATCTACAATTAAAATGCTTGCCATCATACGCTCCCCCTATCGTGTGACCCTTAAAGGGGTCTGAAAAGAACCGGCCATATAATCCTTAAAGGTCTCACCCCGCCCTGGAACAATACTGACACCACAATTTGGAAACAGCACATTGAGCAAATGTAGTAAACCGTAATCAGGCTCTGGTTTGCTGGTTACAATCACTATTTTTTTCACGGGTTTGTCCTCCTCTTTTTTTCGATTGCTGATTTTCAATAGTATTCTTGAACCACATCAGTGTTACAGCAGTATTAGGGGAGGGTTAAATTTGTATCAAATTTTGCGGTCATACCCTTTCACGAATGACAAGGACATCAAGACGATCAGCTGCATCCTCAATAACATCTGAGATTTCGGTAAGTTGTCGCACGAATCTCTCCAGGTGAATCTTATGGATAAGGGGAAGTCCGGAGCGGTATATAGTCCTCATCATGGCGCACTCTTTTTCGTCGATCTCCGATTCCATAATGCCGATAGCGGTTATCTTTTTCCGGATGGTTGCCAGATTGTCAAATGCCTGCAGGGTTTCGCAAGGCGCAAAGAGCCTCACAGCCTCCTGAAAGAGGCGGAACATCTTTACAATGGTCTCAACAATTTCATGCAGTGTTTGCTTGTAATCCTCGGGAACATCAGGGCTTTCGTATGCCACGACGTCAGAAGCTTTCTCGACCTTATTGGCGATTTTATCCACAACCCCGGTCATCATATAGATATCTTTTCGTTCGATGGCGGGAAAGGCTCCGGAGTAAAGGTGCTCGCCGATCTTTCTATGCAGTATATCAGCCTCGGTTTCAGCATAGTCGCAGTTTTTATGAGTCGATTCACATCTGGCTCTATCACCCTGAAGGAAGGCCTCGAGACAACCGTTGAAACAGCCGAGGCATCCGCCTACCACTTGAACATGCTCATCAATGACTTCCTTAGCTTTTTTTTCCTTTTCGGTAAACATCTAAAGTTCCCTTTCGCCACGTCACACGCTTGATCAAACCGGCTTTGGCCTCTCATAAAGAAGAATCGATCCAATTCTCTGGATCAATTTCTTTAGACCACAGAAATGTTACGGTTTTATTAAGATAATGTTAGCCCTTTGTTTTTTTTAGATACTCAATATCTTGTGGGTAAATGGACGTCTCGGAACTTCTAACTCCTTTCTGTGAAAGAGATTCCTTTGCTTCGCAATGACAGTAATGGGAATTTTTTGAGAAGTTACTTGGAACGTTACCAAGTATTGGAGACAGCGAGGTTGGTGTAACCGTAACGAATATCTAACAAAGTCTTAATAGAAGTCTAATTTTTATTTTGTATAAAATTAGATATTCATGGTAGATGCTGTTTTAATTCTATTTGTCCTTGGGTTTGTCTTTCTCATTAAGGGGGCTGATTTCCTGACGGATGGAGCCTGTTCCGTTGCTGAAAAGCTAAAAGTATCTGACATTGCTATCGGTTTAACCGTTGTTTCGTTTGGAACCTCTCTTCCGGAATTAATGGTCAATATTATTGCCAGCCGTCAAGGAAATAGCGGGATTGCA
>JAUWGF010000095.1:0-6936 GCA_030606515.1 Deltaproteobacteria bacterium
GCTGCTCACACCGAAAGAATACGCAGACGGAGATCCCGACTGCCGCTGGGATACAGCACGCAACAGCGAGTACAGCGAGCTCCTTGCCTTTTATGGGCTGGGGTACTGGTACTGTTTCCAGGTGACCATTCTCGGACTGGGGCCCATCTGGATGAGTCCGAACGAGAAGGCAAAACGCAAGGCCGCCAAGCTCCTGAAAGAAGGGGCCATCTTTGCCTTCGGCCTGTCCGAACGGACGCACGGCGCTGACATCTACTCCACAGAGACCGCTCTGACCTCCAAGGAAGACGGCACATGGGTGGCAAACGGTGAGAAATACTACATCGGCAACGGCAACGAGGCAGAGATGGTTTCCACCCTGGGGAAGGTAAAGGATGGCACGGATGACTACACGTTCTTTGTCACCAACTATCATAACAAGGCCTATGAGCTGAAGAAGAACGTCATCTCCCATCAGGAGTATGTGTCCAACTTCGCGCTCCACGACTACCCCATCACGGACGACGACATCCTCTCCCGTGGCCCCCATGCTTGGGATTCGGCACTCAACACCGTGAATATCGGGAAATTCAATATTGGCCCGGCCTCTCTCGGTGTTGCCGAGCACTGCTTCTACGAGGCCATCACCCATGCTTCCAACCGCATCCTCTACGGCATGCGCATAACCGACATGCCGCATGTGCGCAAGAACTTCATGGATGCCTGGCTGCGGCTAGTGGCTATGAAGGCCTATCAGCGCCGCTCCACCGACTACTTCAGGGGCGCCAATTCCAACGACCGCCGTTACCTCCTCTATAATCCCACGAGCAAGATGAAGGTTACTCTCCAGGCGGAAGACGTGATCAACCTGCTCTGGGACGTGGTCGCAGCCAAGGGATTTGAAAAGGACACTTACTTCCACATGGCCGCGGCCGACATCAGGGGCCCTTCCAAACTCGAAGGCACGGTCCACGTCAACGTACAACTTATTCGCAAGTTCATGAAGAACTACTTCTTCAACCCTGCCGAGTACACACCCACAGAGCCGGACTTCTCTATGAACGACGACATATTCCTGTTCAACCAGGGCCCAACAAAGGGCCTGGGATCGATTCAGTTCCACGACTACAAGCCGATTTTCGAGGCCAACAAGGATCTGCCCAACGTGGCTACCTTCATCTCTCAGATCGAGATCTTCAAGGAGATGCTGGAAAAGGCCGGTCCGGACAAGATGCAGGATATGGACCCCTCCTTCTCCCTGCCGCTGGGCGAGATGTTCTCCATCGTGGTCTATGGACAGCTCATTCTCGAGCAGGCAAAGTTCGACAACATCGACCCCGACATATTGAACCAGATCTTCGACTTCATGGTGCGCGACTTCGCCCTCTTTGCGCTGCAAATCTACTACAATCACAACACCAAGGACGAACAGCGGGCCTTCTGCAAGGAGATCATGCTCATTAAGCCGGTTGCTGATCCCGAACAGCACAACATGGTCTGGGAAAAGTATGTGTTTGCCCTCAACGGCGAATACGAAATGAACCCGTAAGAGAAAATCCGGGGTCCATCCGGAACGACGGAAAGGACATCGGAATAATAACTTTATTAATTGAATATCTATGATGGCAATAGCATTTCCCTAAGATTGGTTTCTTAGACCACCTTTTTCAACTATGGATACCATCATCAGCGAGGATTGTGTAATATGGACTGGTGGCTGACCTGGCATATTCTACAGGGAGTGTTTGCCTTTGGATTGATGTTGTTAACGGTAGCCAGTATCATAGCCGTTTGGAGGCTGCGGGGAATCTTACACTGGAAACGCTCTCTTAGTAACGAGCTGAAGGGCCTAAATAAAGAGGCGGAAGCAGCTGGTGAGGGTAAAAAGCAGGCACTTAAGGTAGTGCAGGAACGCTGTCATAGAATATGGCATGCTACCTCTCCCGAGCTGAATGAATTGGCTGATATCTATGTGTACGCACATTCCATTGCTACCTGCTATTATCCCGGACTGGAAAGGCCTGAATTGCGTATCTCTATCGGGCGTTTCCTCAAATCAGCCCGTGATTCTGTCGATCGGCTGGAACTGATTTTGCGCCGGCCTGGATTTCAGCGATTGCGAGGAATTCGTATTCGCCACATTCGGAACTCCTATGAATGGTATGACAGGGTAAGTCACTATCGGATTGTACGGTGTGTGCATCGCTACCGGAAGCTCCTCGCAAAAATCTTTCAATTACGTCTGGTAATCTTACCCGATCCTTTTTCCTGGCTTGCCTACCTTTCCAACCGCTTAACCATGCTGACCCTTACCCGATGCCTGCTGGTGGATATCTATCTCTTTGTAGGAAGACTGGCCATTCAGGTATATGACGAAGAAGAGAAAGAGGAACCCGATTCCTCCGAGATAAGTGAATTGGAAAAGGCCCTTAAAGATTTCGACTCGCTGGAACCTTCAGAGCCCGATATCACCGATCCTCAGATCCTGGAGATCCGCAATCGCTTGGTAGGTATTTCATCCATGCTTATCTCCAGCCCGGGATTGGAGGACTGGAAAAATGCAGTGGGCCACGCAGCGAACGTCATTGCCAAAAAATATTTCCCAGACGCAAAGCGCCCGCTGGAAGAGGCTATCCTTGGGCCGCTTCTTACACGAAGCCAAATGTGGATCGAATCGGTGTGTAAGACCGAAAAAATACCAGTGGTAAAAAGATTTCACAGGATACGAATACAATCACTGTATCGCGTGAAATCCTTCACCGATATTTGGCTGCCCAAGGAGGTGCGAATCTTCGCGAAAAAAACCTGGAATATGTATCGCTGGATGAAATGGCCACTAATTGTCTATCGAGGGGTAAAGAAGTCCTCACCAATCGGCATCGCCATAAATGTGGGCTGGATGCTTTCAAAGAAGGCCTTTGTCAACTTCATCTGTCGTTATACCTTTGATATGGCCTGCGAGGAGCTGGAGATAATCTATAGCCAGTCCCGAGCCAAGGAGGCAAAGGAATAAACGGTAAAATGAACGGAGTGAACGTGAACGGAGCCAGGCATAAGTAAATAAGTATTGGGAACTGCTAAAGTATAGGTTTGACTCTTTTTAAGTCAGTAAGCGGTCCGTGAAATACGAAATGAAGGGTTTTTGTTCATGAATTAGTGAAACACAACTCAGAATATCTCCATCATGGACCTGCATAGTAACGAATGTTGAGATACACCTCTTCATCAAGGACGCAAAAATCTGTTGATGTTTTCATTAACATACGTATACTTACATGTTTGCAGGTTTTAATATGTGGCACGCAGTCTTACATCTAAATGTTCACGAACAAACTACAATATATCGCCGATCTGTCCGTTAATGATGGTGTATGGATTTACGCGATAAAATCAAGACTGTAAGCTCTAACAGCGATTGTTTTACACTGTTTTTAGAGGGAGATATGTCAAGCAAAATAAAGGTCTGGATAAACGGTGAAATGGTCCACTGGGACCAGGCGACCGTCCATATCATGTCACACAGCTTTACGCGAGGCTCGGCGGTTTTCGAAGTCATCAGTTTCCATCAGACGCCGAATGGCATAGCTGTCTTAAGGTTGGATGAGCACCTCAAGCGTTTACGCCGCACCATCGAACTGCTAAGCATGGAGTTGTTACACCCCGCACAGGAGATTGAGCATGGGGTTATGGAGACCATAAAGGCCAATAACCTGAGAAATGGCTTCATCAAAATCATCGGCTACTATGGAAACCCGGCCTTCACTCTCCTGCCACAACAGGAAAGACTTGATTTGTCTATTTTCGCAGTAGATGAAGACTTGAGCATAGACCCTAAACAACACGTAAGTGCCTGTTTTTGTCGCTGGCGCAAGCTTGACCCGAATACTGTTCCTGTTGAGGCCAAAGTAGCCGGTAATTACATAAACGGCATGCTGGCTCGTCAGGAGGCAATTAGCCGTGGCTTTGATATAGGAATCTTGCTTGATACCTATGGTTTCGTGGCCGAAGCAAGCACTGAGGCTGTCTTCTGGGTTGAAGGTGATGTGATTAAAACCCCTCCGCTGGGTCGAATCCTACACAGTATTTCTCGCCTTTCCATACTTCAGGCTGCCAGGATAACTGGTCTCAAGACAGTGGATGAGGAGGTAAAACCGGAAAAATTCATGAAAGCCGATGAAATATTCTTTGCTTCTGCTACCCGCAAGGTCTTGCCGGTAAGCCGTATCGGTGATCGAGTTTTGGGGAATACACCCGGACCGGTGAGCAGGGAGCTTGCACGTCTGATGTCAGGTATTTGCGCCGGAAAGGACGAGCGATTTAAAGACTGGCTTTTTCCTGTAAAGTAAAGGGGTTAAACCTTTTCTTGACAGTTCTTGTACAGTAAATCGTGCGGGGAAATGTAAAGAGGGGATTTGTGCGGGATCTTAGACAGTTCTCCAATACTGGTTAGGCGTTACAAAAAAACAAGGCTTATAGCCCTGTCGTAATAAAATTGTAAAGGGGGACTATAGGATGGCCCCAAAGGCACGATGTTTTTATGAGGTTAAGAGGATCAGACAATGTCGAAAGCAATGAGCCGTTCTAGAGTTATTTTTCAAAGTCGATAAGGGAATGGCCATACCGATGATGCGAGAAATCTGCTCCGCTTTTGGCGAAATAGCGCGCCCAGAATTTTTCTACTGATCGAAATTTATTGGAATCAATACCGCTGGCCCCGGCCACATAGATCTTGACATCGGTGAGGTTGGGGATGAGATCGTGTTTTTGCCGGTATCTGATGGCCTTGTCTATATATTTGTCTGTGACCTTAGTCTTGTCAAAATTATATTCCTTTGAATCCTGGATCATGTCAGAGAGGATAACCAGAATCTTTTGACGTTTCTCGTTATGGAAGAATGTCTCGGCAATATTCAGAGAATTCAGAATCTCTGTATGCTGCGTCCCTCTCTTGCGGGATAAGAGTCGGTCCACCTCCCTTCGAATTTTTTCTTTGGCCTCGGTTAGATTTCGTTCGAACTGAATGCGGTTAACCCATATAGTTTTTTCAGGGATTTCCACGTCCACGGATGGCTTAAAGTCGATATAGGAACGACCGGTGATGGTCCCCACCATAACACGATCTCCCTGACTAAGGTTTTGGTTGATTTTCTCAAACGCTTTCGTATAAACCGTACGCCGAGCGAGGTTCGCACTGCCCGACATATCAACAAAAATAACCAGAACCCGCGGACCTTTTTTGGCGTTCTCAGACTTCCCAAAGGCTTCATTACTCCAGTTCATGTGGATCGTCAAGAGAAGGAAGCTGAGAAGGATGAACCCAAGAAATTTTAGTCTCCATTGCTTCATTTGTGAATACCTCCGCAAAATTTATGAAATGGATTGATTGATCACCGCCTATACAGGGGTGGTCAGAGTTTCCATTTTTCTGCGCTCGTTTTCTTGTTCAAACTCCACACCCAACTTATGTTCCCCGTCAAAGGACTTGGGTTTTGTCTGATCAGGACGTGCGCGCTGGTTGACCTTGCGGTAGTAATAGATGATTTCCTGTGCTCGTTGCTGAATCCGGTGGAGTTTTTCTTGTTGTTTGGTAAGGATCTTATTATATTTCCCCTCTACGGACTGTAAGGCCTTATTGAGCTGGTTGGTCCTGCGGTGTAAATGCTCCAGCATAGGGTCTTTGTCATGAGAAAAATATGAGCAGAGTGTGGCTGCAGCTAAAATGACCAGATTCAGGCCAACAAATGCGGCGCCTATAAACCCGCTACTGCTAAAAGCGCTGACTGCACCTGCTTGACTGAGGTCGCCCAGGTACTGGACACGCACGTAACCAATGGCAACCAGGCCGCCAACGGTGAGGATGAGAAGCGCTATTATACCAGCACCATTCTTCCACCATGGCTCAGACCAACGCTTGAAAAGAATCCCCATGGCGTGGGCGATCCAGGGGATGGCCACAGCCACACCGACCGCCATGATCCATGTGAATATCTGGCTTTCACCAAACACTGAGAAGGCGAGGGAATTCATAGGAATTTCACTCAAGACAAATAGAAACATTAACGCATAGTACTTCCCTCTGGACAACTCTACACTGGGTTCGCTCCGTTTAATCTTTGCAGCGTGAGCATCATAGTCCTTGGAGATACGCTCATAATCCTTGTCCAGGGGTTTGTGCTTTCCAGTGAGTACCTCCAATTTCGGCCCATATACGGCCGTTACTTGTCGGGCCTCATTTCTGGCCATCGCCATCAACTCTTGCTCGAACTGAGAGAAATTCGGATCATCCTTATCCGGAAGATTCCTCTTTGCATCCTTTATGGCGTTTTGCCGGGCCGTCAATCTTCCATGCATTTGCTCTCCCCCTTTCTTTTCAAACAGTAAGTAATTGCTCAAAATCCTGTGGAAATTTACTGCTTTCTTAGGGCATAGGTATCTTTTTTTGCTTATGCCCTTAAATATAACTTAAGATTAGTTGTCGTTTCAAAATTGGGTAATATAGACAAATCATATAACTATAAGGTCAAGTTGCTATTACCCAATTTTGAAACGACATGGCAAGGCGCCCTGTTAGAAGGGCATAACAAAAAAAGACACCCATGCCCTCCCTTAAATTATTGAGCATATACAACAGTAATAATAATAGCAATTTCCTTTTTCTATAAGAAGGTTATAGAAATTGACATTGTTTGTCAAGGCAAAATATGTCACGACTCATTGGCGGTTTTGAAAATCGAGTAAAGGAGTCAAAATCTTTTTTTGACAATTGCGAGATAGTAAATCGTGCGGGGAAATATAAATAAAGGGCTTGTCCGCCAGAAGTAAGGCGGGTTTTCCCGTAGGGCTCCATCGGCATCACAAACAATGATTGGTTTGCACTGATCTTTCAGCAACCTTTACCGATTTCAATTCAAGGATTTTTGTGTAAAAGGTAAGAAATAACATTTCCTTTTTCTCTGG
>JAUWGF010000033.1:0-13062 GCA_030606515.1 Deltaproteobacteria bacterium
AAAGAAATTCAAGGAAGATAAGGGACGTATCGTTTACCTGATCCCGGAACAAATTGAGCGGCTCTTGGATGCTGCAAGGCAGGATCAGAATGAACACATTTATTCTTTCATCGTTATTGGCCTTGAAACCTCGATGCGTAAAATGGAAATTCTCTCAATCCGGATGGAATATATTGACACTGAGAAAAGATTGATATACATCCCGCGGGCAAAGGGTGGCGCAAGAGAGCAACCAATAACAAAAAGGCTGGCTGATTTTCTGAAAGGATATTTGGACACCGCTGAACCCGGCCAAAAATGGCTTTTCCCTTCCTATTTATCACGCACCGGCCACACTGTATCAATCGAAAAACCGTTTCGCCGTGTCGTGAAAGCCGCCGGACTTGATGAAAAGGAAGTGGTGCGTCATACCCTCCGCCATACGGCCATAACGCATTTGGTACAGGCTGGCGTTGACCTGCCAACGGTACAAAGAATCTCCGGCCACAAGTCATTTGATATGGTTGTCAGATACAGCCATCAAAACGGAAAGCATATCAATTCGGCAATGGATAAATTGGAAGAACGATACCAAATCGCACAATGATTTTTCTGACATGATTACACAGGAATTACACAGGGACGAGAAAGGGTTGCGGGATAAAATTCATAAGTTACTGATTTTACTGGTGCCCCCGGCATGATTCGAACATGCGACACCAGGATTAGGAATCCTGTGCTCTATCCCCTGAGCTACGGGGGCCACAAACGGATGAGCGATACCATAGTGATTATGTTACTGTCAAGTTCAATTGAGCCACTTAATATTTTAGATTATTGATGACTACAGACAAATTCAATCCCAAAAATCTTCTTGCCATAGAAACGTCCTGTGACGAAACTGCAGCCGCGGTCCTAAGGGATGGCAGACAGTTGATGAGCAATGTGGTGGCCTCTCAGGTTCACATCCACAAGGAATATGGGGGAATCGTTCCTGAATTGGCCTCAAGACACCATCTTGAGGATATAGTCCGGGTTGTGGAAAAGGCACTCCTGGATGCAAATACGGATAGGTCCGCAATAGATGCCATAGCAGTTACCCAGGGTCCGGGACTGGTGGGCTCGTTGGTTGTCGGACTGTCCTTTGCCAAGGCCCTGGCAATGGCCCGTGGTATTCCCCTGACAGGCGTAAATCACCTTCACGCACACCTCTCTTCTGTGTTCCTGTGCGAACATTCTCCCTCATTTCCATTTGTGGGCCTTGTGGTGTCAGGTGGCCACACAAACCTCTATGTGGTTAATGATTTCCTTTCAGTAGAGCTCCTGGGCCAAACCAGGGATGATGCCGCAGGAGAGGCCTTTGATAAAGTGGCAAAGATGCTTGAACTTGAGTATCCCGGAGGCCCTATAATCAGCCAACTTGCTGAAAAAGGAGATCCCTGCGCCTTTTCTTATCCAAGGGCAAAACTCCCGAAAACACCTTTTGACTTCAGTTTCAGTGGTCTTAAGACCTCTGTTTTAACCTCGGTCAAGAAATTGTCCGGTCAGGGCCCATTACCTGTTCGGGATATCTGTGCCTCGTTTCAAGAGGCAGTTGTTGACGTACTTGTTGAAAAAACTTTATCTGCTGCAAAAAAATATGATATAAGCAGGATTGCAGTGACAGGAGGGGTTGCAACCAACTCCAGGCTTAGAGCCAGAATGGCCGAGGAGACACAAAAGCTTGGCTACAAGGCCTATTTCCCATACCCTGAACTATGCACTGACAACGCCGCAATGGTTGCTCTGACAGGATATCATCAGATAAAGGCCGGGATCCTGGCTAAGGAAGATGCAGATGTCTACTCACGGCTTCCATTCCTTAGTATTTAAGCAGGATGTATTGGTCCGGGTAAACACTTATGGGTGAGCTTGTCCCTGCTAACAAAGTAAAAAATATTCTCCGCTCTGAAAAAAGAGACAAAGGGATCAGCCCCGGGAGAACCATAAGATATCAGTGGCTTCGTTTAGTGAGGCTGCAAGGAGATCCATTCGTTCTCGCGCGAGGTATCGCCATAGGGACTTTTATTGGACTCACGCCCACAATTCCCTTTCACACTATTCTCATAATCTTTTTTTGCGCTGTCGGAAGGGGCCATCTTGTGGCCGGGCTTGTTGTCAGTCTCCTGGTAAGCAATCCCCTTACCATTCCCTTGCAGTACTATATATCCTGGAAAGTAGGCACCATCCTTACAGGCAGCTCACTTTCCTGGGAACAGGTAAAGTATCTCATGGGTATAGCCCGTGACGTAAATATGTTCGAAGCAGTAAGATTGATATATGTAGACAGCTTCAGGTCAATGGTATCAGTACTGCTCGGAGGCATAGTCTTTTCTCTTCCCTTTGCAATAACATCCTATTTCTCAGCCCTGTATCTATACATCCGTCGTCAGAAAAGACGAACGAATCGCCTTAATAAAACTAATCCTAATGATTCAAAATCCAGCAAAGAAATCTCCCATAACTAATATCTATGAACACGGCTTTCCACTGCCAAAACGCTCCCTTGGCCAAAACTTTCTTGTCCACCAGGGCACAATTGAGACCATAGTAGAACTATCCGGTATACAGCACGGAGATCGAGTAGTAGAACTGGGTGCTGGGCTCGGGGCCATGACCAGGGAACTTTCAAAAAAGGCCGCCAGGGTTATTGGCCTTGAAATAGACGAGAGACTGATCAAATGGGTGCGCGAAAAGCGACCTTTACCGGAAAATGTGGAATTGCGTCATTCGGACATCATTAGGGTCTCTTTTCAGGGCCTTGCAGAAGAGATGGGAGGCACTCTCAAAATAATAGGCAACCTGCCCTATAATATTTCAAGCCAGGTAGTATTTAAGCTGATAGAAGAACGTAATCATATAAACCGGGCAACCTTGATGTTTCAGAAGGAAGTGGCCGAGCGCCTTGTCTCTCGTCCGGGAAGCAAGGCTTACGGCATATTATCAGTGGTTACCGGATATTGCGCCGATGTCACCAAATTAATGGACATACCTCCGGGCCTTTTTCGCCCTCGCCCCAAGGTCACGTCGACCCTGATACAAATGGAATTCAGAGAGCCTGTTATAGTTGCAACGGATTTTGCGTTTTTTAAAAATATTGTCAGACAGGCATTTCAAAAAAGGCGAAAGAAATTGATAAACGCCCTTAAGGGACTAGCTTCTTTTTCGCAAGACGAAATACTTCATGCATTGGAGATTTGCGGAATAGATCCGGGGTACAGGGCAGAAGTCTTGAGCATTGAAAACTTTGTGACCCTGTCAAATACTCTGGCCGGCACGATCTCTTCCGGCAACAATACACAAAAGGACATCACACACTGATCACCTTGTCTGCGAGCTGCAGGCTTGTCACAATATCCAGCATGTTCGTGGTCTCACCCACGCCTTTTTGATCCAGCAGATTGAAGTGCGTGAGGCAGGTGCCGCATACAAGAATACTTACACCCTGGGCCTCCAGTTGCTGTATAGCAGGCAAGGTCTTGGCCCCCTCAATTGTCAGCTTTATCCCGCTATTGAGGAAAACCACTCTCCAGAGTGTCTCTCCCATCTCGTTGAGCGTATTTAAGAAATTGAGCATGAGTCCTGCTCCCAGCACATCATCTCCTGAACCCATGGTATTCTTGGGAATCAGGACCAGTGTCTTCTCACTCATCGTGGCCAGCTCTTTGCCAGCAGATTCGCTACCGGTTTCCTCAGACCTTTCAGCCTTGATCTCAAAATCATCGTCATTTTGGTCAAGAGACGCACTGAAACCCTGGCTTTCGACAAAACGGACGACGTTTTGGGCCGCGGCGGCATTGTCAACTACCACTGTAAATGCCAGGGCCTGGGTATTGGCTTCAATAAAATCCTTGGTTCTCAGCACCGGCTGGGGACAGTCAAGCCCCCGGCAATTCAATGTCTCCATACAACCTCACAATTCCGTTTATCCTGTCTGAATAATGGAAATTCCTAAGTTATTAAATTGCTATAGAATAATTTATGTTTTTCAGTTGAATGTCAAATAGGTAATACGGATCATGCACTTGATTGTTATTGAAAATTTCGATAAGCAGAAATTGACTGACTTCCTCAACTTCCATTTCGCGAGGATGATGTTTTTCGCGTTTTTTGACACTTCTTGACACCTGAGCCTTTGGTAAGGTAATCTTTTGCCCAAGCAGGTCACTGGATGGCCTACTTTTCCGGATCACTTGAAAAGGCAATTTTTTATTAACCTGATTTAGACCTGCCTGCCGCAGGCAGTGATTGGCCAAAAAAAGAATGTTTTAAAATTGC
The DNA here is from genome assembly GCA_030606515.1 of Deltaproteobacteria bacterium. Lineage (GTDB taxonomy): Bacteria > Desulfobacterota > Dissulfuribacteria > Dissulfuribacterales > UBA3076 > UBA3076. The sequence continues at coordinate 4,297 of JAUWGF010000033.1, forward strand.
CTCAAAGCATAAGGCATACTGAGGGGGAGAGGGTATGATAGGCAAACAGATTAGGCTGGAAAGAATTATCAACCGGAATACCGGGAGGACAATAGTCGTCCCCATGGATCACGGCGTAAGCGTAGGGCCTATAAAAGGTGTGATTAATATGAAGACCACGATTGACAAAGTGGCGACAGGCGGCGCTAATGCTATCCTGATCCACAAGGGTATCGTGCGGGCAGGACATCGTGGAGGAGGAAAAGACGTCGGGATGATTGTGCATCTCTCCGCAAGCACATCGCTTACAAAAAGACCAAACAGGAAGACCCTGGTGTGCAGCGTGGAAGAGGCCATTAAACTGGGGGCTGATGGAGTATCCATTCATGTTAATATAGGGAGCAACAAGGAACGTGAAATGCTCCGGGATTTTGGCGCGATTTCCGAATCTGCCATGGAGTGGGGGCTGCCGCTGCTTGCCATGGTCTATCCGAGGGGAGAAAAGATCAAAGATGAACATGACGTGACTGTGGTGAAACATGCAGCGAGGCTTGGGGCCGAACTGGGCGCTGATATTGTAAAAGTCAATTACACGGGTACACCTGATACATTCAGAAAAGTTGTGGAGGGGTGCCCGGTCCCTGTCGTGATCGCAGGCGGTCCGAAAATGGACTCGGACAGAGACGTTCTGACTATGGTAAAAGACGCCATTGATGTGGGCGGGGCAGGGGTTTCTATCGGGAGGAATGTCTTCCAGCACAAGGACCCTACAAAGATAGTGCAGGCCTTTGACTTGATTATTCATCAAAATGCATCGGTTGACGAGGCCATCGATCATTTGAGAGGAGAAGGATAATGAAAGAGGTCTGGGTAAAAGCTGTACCCTGGGACAAAAAACTTATTACAACTGCCCTGGAAAGCGGGGCGGATGCGGTTATGGTTCCCGAAAACTATACGGCCAAGGTAAAAGAACTCGGCATTATCCGCACTATCGCCAAAGATGGAGACCTGAAGCCTGGCCAGGATATAGTCGAATATAAGATCAAGAGCGGCAAAGATGAAAAAGAGATCGTAAAACTCACAAAGACCAAAAAAGTTATTGTGAAGACAACTGATTGGACGATTATACCGCTGGAAAACCTTATCGCGCAGACAGGCAATCTATACGCAGAGGCAAAAACTCTGGCCGAGGCAAAGGACTTTCTTTCAATACTCGAAAAAGGCGTGGATGGTATCTTGGTTACGACAAATGACATAAATGAACTAAAGAAGATTATCCTCGAAGTCAAGAGTTCCGGAGAAAGAATTCCCCTGGTTACGGCAAAGATCTTGGGCGCCAGGTCCCTCGATATGGGGGACAGGGTCTGCGTGGACACCTGTACGTCAATGCATGTGGGAGAAGGTATGCTCATTGGGAATTCCAGTGCGGCCATGTTCTTAGTACATTCCGAAAGCATCGAAAATCCATATGTCGCCCCCCGTCCCTTTCGTGTAAACGCCGGCCCTGTGCATGCATACATCCGGGTGAGCGACGGCAAGACAAAATATCTGTCTGATCTCAAGGCTGGAAATGACGTCCTTATAGTCGACTTTAAAGGAAAGGCTACAAGGGCCGTTGTGGGAAGGTTAAAAATAGAAAAGCGCCCACTTATGCTGGTCGAAGCGGAAGTCGATGGGAGTGTGATATCGACTATCCTCCAAAATGCGGAGACCATCCGCCTCACAAAACCTGATGGATCACCAATTTCGATAGTCAATATGAAAAAGGGAGATGAGGTGCTTGTGGCTGTCGAAAAGGCTGGAAGACACTTTGGCATGAAGATCGACGAGACAATAGTGGAAAAGTGATAGTCCATCAAAAAGAATCACTAAGTTACGAGAACTTTAGACTGTCCAGCTTAAAATATTTTTAAAGTATTTTATAGGAACTGTCGATCATGACCTCAGGAAGTTGTTGAGAAGGCCAGTGCAATTGTGTCTGGCCCATGTGCCGGAATAACTAAAAGGAGGTGATCAATCGGAGCAGGTAATATCTATATAAATGCTTGACAATACATAAGAGGGTGATAAAATTTTTTAATTTACATTAGTAGAAAGGGGAATTGAGGTTGCATCATAAATCAGACCAAGGAGGAATGGGGGAATTATGGTTAAAAAATTATTATTTGCCATAGTAGGTGTAAGTCTCCTGATCGGCTGTATGATCGGCTGTACACAGATGCTGGAAAAAAGGGCCAGTATCATCAAGATGCCGGAAGTAGCACCCGGGGCCGAATATACGGGCACTGAAACCTGTCTGGAGTGTCACGAAGACCACGCCAATGATAACTACAATGTACACATGAGGATTGCATCCTTTGAGGTCTCCGGCTACCGGATCGGCTGTGAAGGATGTCACGGACCCGGATCCGTACACGTGGACGAAGACGGTGATACGGAGAAGATCTTGCGTTTTGGCGAGGAAGGCCTTGAAGGCGAAGAGGTTGGAGCAGTATGCACCACATGCCATCAGGATGGCGCCTTAATGGACTGGGCCGGTTCAGATCATCAAGAGGACGATATATCCTGCCTCGAATGTCACAACATCCACTTCAACAAGAAGAAAACCCTTCTTACGAACACCAACGAGTTCGAACTCTGCGGCCAGTGTCACCAGGATATTAAGGCCAAAGGCTATTTGATGTCCCGCCACCCTGTCCGGGAAGGCAAAATGGGCTGTACCGACTGCCACCAACCCCATGGAACGGATAACCTGGTACCTGGCATGCTCAAGACCGATGAGCGTCTTAACGATCTCTGTCTGAAATGCCACACCCGTTATCAGGGACCCTTTGTGTTCGAGCATGAGCCCGTGATCGAAGACTGCACTTTCTGCCACGATGCTCACGGGACAGTAGCCAACAACCTGCTCCTTCAGAACGAGCCTTTTCTGTGTCTGCAGTGTCATGAGGCTCATTTCCATACAACACGTTTAAGCGACGAACCGCGCAGCAGTTATCCGCCAGGCATAATCGATCCTTATACTGGGCAGACAGTTGGGGGCGATCAACTGGCTGGTGAACATAGCTGGCAGGGTGCTTTTCTGACAAAGTGCACCAGTTGCCACCAGAACGTGCATGGATCTGATCTGCCTTCTCAAACTGTACCTGGACAAGGCACGACATTCACTCGATAGGGGGGTAAGGATATGAAAATAACTACAACTATTGTAATGAGCGTATTCATAGTCCTTGGCCTTGCTTTTTCGGCACTTGCAGAGGACGAAAAACCTTATGATATTGAAATCAGCGTCGGCGGTTCAGTGAACGACTTATCCGGTTCGGGCCGTGTCGCTGAGTACGACGCTGCAGTAGATCAAGGTTCCAACTGGGTCCTGGACGGTAAGATCTCTTACACTCTGGACAAAGTGGCATTTGACGCTTACGGGAATTATTTGGTTGGTGATGATCAGGCCTATGGCGCCAATCTGGATCTGGACCGTATCCTGATGCTTGAAACCGACTATCTCCGTTTTTTCCACAGGCTGGATCATGACAACCTTGATCACCTTTTGGCCAGTCTGGCCAGAAGCGGCCAAGGAGCTACAGTCTATCACACGGATTTCAATGCCAGCGACAACTACGGCATAACCCGAAGTGAATGGAAGAATCAAGCTAAACTGAATATTCCCATGGTTCCAGGATTGAGCTTCACTTTTAATCACAGATTCGAAGAACGTAAGGGCATGGATCAGGCCCGGACCATGAGCAAGTGCTCATCCTGTCACGTAGTGGGCAAGAGCAAAGATATAAGTGAAACTACCAACGAATGGAACCCTGCGGTAAACTACAGGATGGGCCCAATAAGCATGAACTACAATTTCATGTACCGGTCCTTCAACAGCGGGAGCGATATTCCGGAGAACCTCTATATGCAAGCCCAAAATCCAGGAAAGCCTCCAGGCACAAACCTAGATTTTGGTGCCCGTCTTCAGTATGACTACGACGACGGATATCTTCCCTATTCGCGGACCCCGGACTCGGAAAAATGGTCTCACAAGATCAAGATGAAGGCGGATTTACCTGCTGATAATACGCTGAACCTCGGTTATGTGTATTCAGAAGCTACAAACAATAACTCTGATGACGGCGGTTCCGCCCTGTACGGCGATGCCGGAAAGGAACTCGAGGTAGATTACTGGGCCCTTAATGGTGGATGGCACTGGAAGGTCAATAAAAAAATGGCCTTTACTCTAAAAGGTAAATACCAGGATATGGACGGAGACGAAGTTGATGTTAACGTCCGGGATATTGTTATCCCTCCAGGCGCACCCGGAGAAGGTCTGACCTATGCAGAGTTTCTTGGAGAGGACTTCGATTTTAGGAGATATTCGGCTTACGACGAGGATGAATATAGCCTTGACGCCGACTTTGCATGGAAGATCCTCAAAGAGCTGAAACTGAAATTCGGATACGGACTGGAATACCTGGACAGAGAAAATGCCAAGTACCACCATGTCACCGATGACACCACTACCCATAAGTTTTCTGTAGGTAGTAAATGGCGGCCTCAGATGGGTCTTAGAGTGACTGCCGACTATGCATTCACTTATGTGGATGATCCCTATGTCTTTCATGGCGCAATGTGCCCGTCCTTTGAAGAGGCGCAGGCATTGGGATTTGAGCCAGGAACTTGGAATGTAAACAGTTGGTACTCCAAATACGTCTATGGCGTAAGGACCATGGATAGATCCAACCAGCCTGAAACCGTCCATGACATCAAGCTGAAGACGTATTGGATGGCAGCCAGCAATATCAATACAAACGTCCACATACACTATAAACTCTCGGAAAATGGCGATGTTGGCGGGAGCGATTGGGAACAAAATATGTTCAATGGCGGCTTAAACGTCATGTACACTCCGATCACCAAACTCGCAATAAATTTCGGGTATAACTATTTCTATGACAAATATGAAGCCGTTTTCTGTTCGGCTTTCTACAATGGGTGAGCGGGTGCCGTCGGATCCTCCCAGTTGGGAGGACAGGATGATAATTACGAGTATGAGACCGAGGCCCACACCTTTTACGTTGGCGCTAACGCCAACCCGATGCCAAAGCTCGATCTTTCAGGCGTATTTTCCTACACCAAAGGCACAGCCGATATAGATGATCTAGGCTTTTCCGGTGATCCATTTATCCTTACAGTCGACGGACGGACGGACGACTATAGCTTCACCTATATCAATGGTTCTGATGACTACTCAGATCTGGACTATAGCATGTGGGAGCTTGAGCTTGCGGGAAACTATAGTTTTACCGATCAACTCGGACTTACGGTCAACTGGTTGTATTCTGAGTACACCGACCATGAAGAATACGTGTACGGCGACCTTGACGGTAAAGCATGGAGCTGGTCAACTTTTCTGACTTACCGCTTCTAATCCGCTGGTCACATACAACTAAAAAACGGGGGCCTCAAAGGCCCCCGTTTTGCGTCTTTTCAAAAGCGTTATTTGCCAGGTACCTGTTGTTTACGTACTACCAGGGAACCCGGCGCTACGCTGCAGCCCAACGCCTGTGGCTGGCCCTGCGCCCCGGCAGCATACTGATGATTGGCTGCAAAGAAGACCCCGGACTACCTGAGCGCGAACTGTTTGAATTCTGGCCGAATGCAAAAAGGCATTTCCCGTAAGAAAAGCCGGATTCTAGCGCTGAAGTTTTAAGGGCTTCTTCCCTAAGCGGACCTTGAGACGTTTTAAACGATCTCCACGGTAAATCGAGACCAGAACTTCCTCTTCAGGCTCTTTGGTCAGCAGTATCCGAATTGCCGCGGTGTCTGATTTTACCTCTTCGCCATCAATTGCAACAATAATGTCTCCTCCTACAGGGTAAAGACGATTCCCAAGACGGAGGTCCTTCTCACTCCCTTTTATTCCCGCCTCGGCAGCCGGACCTCCAAAGGTTACATTTATTACAATAGCCCCTTTTTCAACCGGGAGATTAAGAAGTTTGGCCAGGGCCGGGGTGACATTCTGAAGGTTCGCCCCCAGCCAGGCACGTGCCACGCAGCCCTTGGAAATGAGCTGTGAGGCCACCCATTCAATGGTCTCAAAGGAAATAGCAAAGCCCACTCCGGGTATATGTTTTGAGGGACTGAATATCAAAGTATTTATTCCGATTACCCTGCCTGATGAGTCAACGAGTGGCCCACCGGAAGTGCCTGGATTTATAGATATGTCAGTCTGGATTACGTCGTGGACTACACGTCCGCCAGGTCTGGAAATACTGCGTCCGAGGGAGCTGATCACGCCCTGTGACACTGTGTACCCTGTTCCAAAAGGATTGCCCAGCGCAAAGACTTTCTGGCCTATGCCGGGTTTTGTAGCTGCAAGTTGCATTGGGGCAAGAGATTTAAGTTCTTTTTGAGGCACTCGCAACTCAAGTATTGCAAGATCGGTTTCGCTATCGGTTCCCACTAACCTGGCAGGCCACTTACAGCCGTCAGACAAAACAACCTCAATGGAGTGCACGTCACTGACAACGTGATAATTTGTTAAGACGTGCCCAAGGTAGTCCAGGATAAATCCGGAGCCTGAGCCTTTGTGGGGCACCGGATCCAGATAAGAGCCGGGCGCAACTGCTGTGCTGGTTACGTTTACAACTCCCCTTGAGAGCTTTTTGCAGAGCTTTACGGTATGTTGTTCATCTGTCGTAAGTCCCATGCAAGGCAAAGGATTTAGAAAAACAGTAGCAAAAGCATAGAACAGGATACATATTGAAATAAATCTGATCATGGGTCTATAGTCCTCCCATTTTAAGGGCCACAGCCACTATAAGAGCCAGTATCAAACGGTAATATACAAAGGGATAAAATGTGTGTCTTGCTAGATAGCGCATCAAAAAGGCTATGACTAAGTATCCGGAAATGCCCGCAGCAATAAAGCCCCAGAGAAAGTCCATGCCCAGGGTCCCAAAACCATCCTGCCAAAGCTTAAGGCCCTCGTATAATCCTGCTCCTGCAATTATGGGGGCGGAAAGCAGGAACGAGAAGCGGGCTGCGGCCCTCCTTTCAAAACCCAAGAAAAGGGCCATTGTCATGGTTATCCCGCTCCTTGAGACACCTGGTACAACAGCAAGGGCCTGTGCTGTTCCGACGCAAACGGCATCTTTCCATGCGAAATTTTTAAAACCGCGCTTATGAGATGCCAGGCGTTCTGCTAACCACAGGAGCAAGGCAACCCCGGAAAGGGTCGCTACCACTACCCACGGGGAACGGAATACAGTGGAAGCAGCCCCCTCCAGGAAGTAACCCAGAAAGGCCCCTGGCACAGTGCCTATCAGGACGAGAAAAAGAAGCCGTTTGTCTCCTTTTTTTGATGTCTTTCCCGGGACCAGAGATTTTGCCATGCCTACCCAGTCCTGCCAAAAATATAAAAAGACGGAGATCAAGGTGCCCAGATGAAGAGTAACATCAAATGCAATGGGGGTATCCTTGAGACCCAGAAAATACTCCGCCAAAACAAGATGGCCGGAGCTGGAGACAGGCAAAAACTCTGTAACGCCCTGAAGGATCCCAAGAAATATGGCCTCTGTAGTTGTCATTTCTGTATTGTGTAATCACGAAATATCAGCTAGAGAAAGCAGATAAGTCAGTAAAATATAAACAAGGAACCATAAACCAAAATCTGCTATGATTCAATTAACTGATCGGCCATAGGTACCTAAAAGATGAGGAATAAAAAAATCCCTTTGGGCCAATTGCTCATGATAGGCATACCGGGTACAGATTTGGACACGGAAAGCCTTTCACTTATAAAAGAATATGGAGTAGGAAATTTCATCCTCTTTGCAAGGAACGTAAGGGGAGGCCCTGACCAGACAAAGAAACTCTGCGATGACCTTAATGAGGCCTGTGCTGATGCCGGGGTTCCTCCGCCCCTGATAGCTGTTGACCAGGAAGGAGGACCAGTCCAGAGACTTGCCCCCCCTTTTTGGCCAGGAATTCTTTCTAACCAGGAAGTGGCTCTATCCGGAAATTCAGAGACCCAGGCAAATGTCCAGGCAGAGACCGCTGCAAAGATCCTTAACTCTCTGGGAATAAGGCTAAATCTGGCCCCGGTCCTGGATCTGGCTCCAGCCGGGACGGAAGGTGTCCTGAAAGGGCGTTCCTATGGAGCTGATCCCCGGGAAGTGTCAATCCTTGGAGAAAAATATATCCGGACACTGCAGGCCAATGGAGTAGGGGCCACTGCCAAGCACTTTCCCGGCATAGGTCGTGTGGAAAAAGATCCCCATTTTCAACGACCGGTGGTCACTGCCTCAAAGGAAACATTGATGCATGAGATGTCCCCTTTTCGTGAAGGTGTAAAGGCAGGTGTCAAGGCCGTAATGACTTCTCACGTGGTATTTCCCTCACTGGACCGGGATGAGCCCGCCACCTTTTCAAAGATCATAGTAAATGAGCTCCTTCGCCGCGAATTGGACTTTAAAGGTCTGTTGCTAACCGACGATCTTGAGATGGGAGGAATTACCGGTCACGGCTCCTTGGGCGAGGCAGCGGTAAAGGCGATTCTAGCCGGGCATGACCTCCTGCTAATTTGCCACAGGGCCCAAAGGGTGAGGGAGGCATTAGACGCCTTAGACAAAGCATGGTCCCAGGGTATACTTAACACAGGAAAGCTGGACCTGAGCCTTTCGCGAATTGCCAGGCTAAGGAAACAGAACCAATTGGGGAATTGAGGAATTAAAATAAATATAACGCCTTCAATCCCTCAATCCCTAAATTCTTCAATCCCTCAATATAATT
>JAUWGF010000194.1:0-3001 GCA_030606515.1 Deltaproteobacteria bacterium
ACAATATCCGCTCCCCTTGAGATAAAACCCTCTGCCAGGGCAGCAGTTTCAAATTGATTGACCTTGCACCCGAGGGTGTAAAGGGCTACCCGCATATTGAACCACCGCCAAGTACCAGATCATCCAGATAAAAGACTGCGAACTGACCCGGTGTTATGGCCCATTGGTCTGAGAAAAAGCAGACACGAACCTTGCCGGATTCCAGAAGTTCCAGCTTTGCCCGGCCCCCTGCGTGACGATAGCGTATCTTTACTGTACATGGCTGTTTAAGGGCAATATCAGGGGGCACCAGCCAGTTAACATGTTCCACAAGGAGTTCTCCTGCCCAGAGGCTATGCTCTTTCCCAACTACCAGCCGGTTGTTTTTCATGTCCAGGGCAGCAACATAATACGGCGTTTTATCCGGGATACCAATACCCTGTCTTTGGCCTACGGTATAGGCATATAGTCCTGCATGTCTTCCGAGTACCTTCCCATCTACGGTGACAATGTCTCCAGGCGGGTTATTGAAAAAGCCTCTTTTTTCCAGAAAGGTCCGGTAATTACCTTTCAAGAAGCAAATTTCCTGGCTTTCTCTCTGAACTAAAGGAAAGATGCCTGTTTCAGCAGCCTGTTTTATTACATCTTTTTTTGTGCGGTTTCCAAGCGGGAATATCAACCTCGAAATGGCCTCTTTAGGTATCTGATGCAGAAAATATGACTGGTCTTTTTTTAGATCTTTTGCCTTAAAAAGGCCTGTTTGACCATTTGAAAGCCTCTTTGTCCGGGCATAGTGGCCAGTAGCCAGATAATTAACACCAAGCAAGTCTGCCAGAGACAGACCAATGACCACCTTGATCCTGTTATTGCATATTACGCAGGGGTTTGGGGTCAGCCCCATATTGTAGGATTTTTTAAAATATGAGATTACCTCGTTTTCGAATTTCTCTGCTTCATTCAGACAGTGAAGTCTGATGCCGAGATGCTTTGCCACACTCTTTGCTGCAAGAAGACCTGTGCCGGAAATTCCTTCCGGAAGGATATTAAGGAAGAATGCCTCAGTATGCCATCCGGCCTGAAGTAGATCATGGGCCGCAAAGGCGCTGTCCACCCCCCCGCTCAAGGCTACTAGAACAGATTTATTGTTTGGCTTTGAGCTTTCCGGCATCCTGCATCAGGCCAGGACTTTGTCCTTGCTGAATCGAATTTCCATGGCCCTCACAGGGCAGACTGCCACACAGAGTTCACAGCCTGTACATTCTTTGGGGTCAAAGATCACTTCCATAGTCTCTCGATCCATGTACAGTGCATGACTAGGGCAGATCCCGGTACAGGCACCACACTGGTAACATATGTCATCATTTCTGCGAATTTCCTGTTCTACGGATTTGACGCCGACACCCAGATCCTTCAGATAGCGAATCCCCTCTCTTACATGTTTTTTGTGCCCGGCGAGTTCAAGTACCATGAGGCCTTCCAGGCCAGGGAGTATTTTTGCCTTGAGTATGTTAAAGGACAGATCATGTTTGCGACTGAGATTACAGATCAGGGGTTTATCTGTGACCTCCGGTGGAAAGCGGAGGACAAGGACCTTTGTATACATATATGTTACTCCTCTGTCATTCCTGAATTGCCTTTTCGCGGTACTGAATATAGGCGTCTTTAAAAGCAATGTAAGGATCCAGTGCGGATTCTTTAAGGTCTTCGTATTCGCCGATGGAAAGAGATGTCTCATTAACCACTTCATATGATCTGGCGCCCAAGGAAATATAAAAAGGTTTTATATAGCTGACGGGTTGAAGAAAATAATCACCTACCAATCCTGCTGAATCACGCAAGGTAGAAGGTCCGAGAATCGGCAAGACAATGTAAAAGCCGTTGCCGATACCCCAAGCGCCAAAGGTCTGTCCCGTGTCTTCCGGCGGTGGGTTCAGCCAGGAATACTTTTGGGCCGGATTGAAAAATCCAAGTATGCCGACTGTGCTGTTGAAGACAAATTGGCATGTATTCTGTCCGGCCCTCTTGAATTTGACCTGCAGGATATCGTTTGCGAACCGCACAGGAAATCCGATGTTGTAAAAGAAGTTTTTAACTCTAACACGAACCGGTTCAGGAGTGATAAATCTATAACCACGGGCAACGGGTTTAAGAAATTTGAAGTAAAAGAAATCATTAAAGGCAAAAATGCCCCTGTTGAGTCTTTCCAGGGGGTCACGTACCTGAGTTACTGATTCCTCTTCTTCTAAGTCGTCTATCCATTCATCGTATTCATCCTGAAGGGCAGTCTCTTCGCCCGTGTTGGTAAATACGGACGTTTCCTGTGCAAAGACCTTTGGACAATTGGCACCACACCCGGCAAAAAAGAATAAAAATACCAGAGTAAAAGATATTAAAGCTGTACGGTTTCCCTGCAAAACTCCCCTCCACATTTTCCGTTGAATAGAGTGGCTTAATCCGTTGGGATTTCTTCCTTGTTGACCTTATCACGTAATTGCTGTAACAGGTCTTCCGGAGTTTTTTTCTGGAGGATCTTATTGAATTGACTCCGGTAATTTCTTACCAGGCTCACGCCCTCGATAATGACATCGTAACCCCTCCATTCTTCATGTTGAAAGACGACCCTGTAGTTTATCGGGATCTGTTTGGATGCCGTTACTATATTGGTTTCCACTTCTGCCTTGTTTTCAGAAAGCATTATTGCCTTGCCATCATAGATTACCTTTTCGTCAGTATAGTCCTGGATTTTATCCAAATAGATTTTTTCCAAAAATCTGCCAAACAGGTCAGAGAATTCGTCCATCTGTTCAGGTGTAAACGCCTTTCTATTTCTGCCAAGGGCCCTTCTAGAAATTTCATCATAATTGAAGAGTGTCTCCACAATGGTTCTAAGTTTTTGACGCTGGACCTCTTTGGTCGATTCCTCTTTGCATGCAGGATCGCGCAGGATGGTAAGCACAGCGTCTACCGAGGTCCTGACAAAATCAAGAGCTCCATCAGCCGGAGTCGAAGCCGAAACCGGAAT
>JAUWGF010000151.1:0-4564 GCA_030606515.1 Deltaproteobacteria bacterium
GCGTCTGTCCTCAGGATCAAGAAGTTCCTTGAGACAGTCTTTGCAAACAGCTATATCAGGAGAGATAAGAGTACTGCGCTCCCTGCCGGCTTTACTTGCAAGTATCACAAAATCCTTCCAGCCCTGTAAGGCCTTTATGGATTTCTGCTCAAGGGATGATATTCGGGCCAAGGGCGGTGCTTTGTCTTTCAGTGCCTCAACAAAGGCATTAAGACTTGAAGGATGACCCTCTGCCCGGATGAACACACCCTTGCCTGTGTTCATGACCGTTCCGGTAAGGCCGTATCTTCTGGCAAGGCGGTAAACATAGGGTCTGAACCCTACGCCCTGCACAATTCCGTAAACCCTGAGTTCAATGCCAGTATGCGCCATCACTTTTTTCAGCAAGATTATATAGGGCCTCTATTTGGCCTTTTGCCACAGCTTTTTTACCTCTCCGACCAACCTGAGATCAACATCTAAGGCCCGGCCGGCTACTGTGAGATATCCGCCTATCAGCATGGCATCCGCCCCTGCCCAAAAAGCAAGGCCCTGGAAATCCTTTAATGCTGATTCTCTCCCCCCTGCAATACGTACGGCTTTTTCCGAAAAAATCAATCTGAATATCGCTATAGTCCGCAGTATCTCCTCCACTGACAGTGGGGCTTGTGAAGCTAGAGGGGTGCCTGGAATCGGGACCAGAATATTTATCGGGACAGAATCCACCCCAAGGTCGGCCAGGGTAAGGGCCATTGAAACCCTGTCCTCAGCAGACTCCCCAATGCCTATTATCCCGCCCGAGCAGACCCCAAGTCCCACATCCTTTGCTGTATGGATAGTGGAGATACGATCTTTGAAGCTATGGGTGGTAATTACTTTTGGAAAGAATGCCTCTGAAGTCTCAATATTGTGATGATAACGGCTGAGACCGGCTGACTTCAGAGTTTCAAGCGCCTCAGAGTCCAAAATGCCAAAAGATGCGCAAACACTTATTTTCACACCGGTCCTTATTTGTTCTATTCCTACTGCCAGCTCATCCACTTCAGACCTGGAAAGACCCCGACCGCTCGTAACCAGGCTGAATCTGGCAGCACCTGCATCCTTGGCTTTTGCTGCCGCTTCCAGAATTTCATCAGTCGATTTGAGGGAAAAAACAGGACTCTCTGTTCTGTATCTGGAGGACTGGGCACAAAATGCACAGTCCTCAGTACACCTTCCGGACTTAATATTCATTATGGTGCACAGAGAAAAGCTGTCACCCCTCTCCCTCAGCTTTGCATCCCTGGCCAAAGTCATCAGCTCAGACAACGGAAGCTTTAACAAATCATTGATTTTATCAATGCTGTACATTATTTCCAAACTACAATTTGTTATAGCCGCAAAAAGGCACAAAATACGCAAAAATAAAAAACAGCTCTCTGCAATATCAGTTGGTTATAAGCATTATAAATTCTACATCCGACTTTTTACGAGATCATCACAACTTGAATCCCGAGATAACCCCAAAACTCCGATCGAGGATATCTTCTATCTGATCTACTGTTACCGATAGAGGAAGGAAAAGATAAACTATGTCACCTAATGGCCGGAGAATCAGTCCTTTTTTTAATCCTTCTTTGTAAATCATCCACCCTACCCTTTTCTCAGATGGAAATGCGGTCCTGGTCTTCCGGTCCATGACCAGTTCGAGAGCAGCCACCATGCCGATCCCCCTGACGTCTCCTACCCAAGGCAGCTCTCCAAACCTTTTCATGCCGGACTGGAGGGCACTGATTTTACCCTGCAACCCATTAAGCACATTCTCTTGCTCAAATATCTCCAGAGAAGCCAGGGCTGCCGCAGATGCCAGGGGATTACCCGTAAAGGTATGGCCATGAAAGAATGTCCTGTCCTCTTTGTAGTCGGCATAAAAGGCATTATATACATGGTCAGTGGTTATGGTGGCTGCCATAGGCATATATCCGGCAGTCAGCCCCTTTGAAAGACATAGAAAATCAGGGCTTATTCCGGCGTGTTCAAGGGCGAACATGCGCCCGGTCCGCCCAAAGCCCGTGGCAACTTCGTCCAGGATCAGGTGTACCCGGTGGTGAGAGACAAGCTCTGCCAGCCTTTTCAGGTATTCCACAGGATATACTATCATCCCGCCCGCTGCCTGAAGCAGAGGCTCAAGTATGATTCCTGCTATTTCATTGCCCTTATCAGCAAGCAACTTCTCAAGCGGACCCAGGCATTCAAGATAACAATTTGGTGATTTGGTGATTTGGTGATTTGGTGATTGACCGGGTGGTCGGTTACCATATGGACAGCGATAGCAATAGGGAGATGGTATCCTGTAGGAATCAAAGGTGAGGGCATCAAAAGGGCCCTTGAACTGAGGGACCCCGCCCAGGCTCATGGCACCGATAGTGTCACCGTGATATCCCCTTTCAATTGATACGAAGCCTTCCCTCCTGGTCTCCCCCATATGCTTCCAGTACTGAAAGGACATCTTTATTGCCACTTCACAGGCAGTGGAACCGTTATCTGAATAAAAAACCCTGCTTAGTCCATCCGGGGTAAAGGAAACAAGTTTTTCTGCCAGACGGATGGCCCCCTCATGGGTAGTGCTTGCAAAGTGCACGTGTTCCAGTCTGTCCATCTGATCTCTGACAGCCGCCTTTATCCTGGGATGATTGTGACCGTGGAGTATGCACCACCATGAGGATATGGTGTCATAGTAGCGTCGTCCCTGGGCATCAAATAGAAACACCCCATCAGCTCGATCCACAAGCAGAGGATCATCCTTCTCAAAATCCTTCATCTGTGTATAAGGGTGCCAGAGGTATCTGCGATCAAGCTCCAGTAAGTCAACTTCCGAGGTCATATTGGTTTACCTTTATAAAGGGCCCTGAATCCAAGGGCCGGCCCAGGGTTTCTTGAAGGAAGGCGGTAAGATCAAGCCGGTTTCCATTGTGCCACCAGCGACGGAGGATGCTGCCGGTCTCAGGATTCAGAATCCAATCCTCGCCTATGGCATCGTTCAGGTATTCCCAAAGACAGGCAGCTCCCATAAAGGCCTGGAAGTAGTCCAGAGAGTAAAAGTCGGGCATAAGATCAAAAAGATAGGTTTCCGGATCATAGTAAAAGCAGGTTTCTCTTCCCATTATTTCCGAGTAAAGGGACTGCCCTTTTTTCAGCCGGCCAAGACGGGAGTTCTCCACTTCGATAACCAGTTTAGCGCCGTAACGGCGTGTCAAGGTGAGCCATTTCAGGGCATGGGCACGTGAGACGGTCTGGGCATTTTCAGATGATAGACCAAGGAATTCCTGCAGGAACTCCATGGACATACACATTCTCTGAAAAAGAAAGGCAAAGGCCTCTGATAGGGCCCCTGACTGAAAAAAATCTTTCTCTTCAGGAGGTAGTGCCGAATCGGTAGAGATGAAGCTCAGGGCGTGACCCAGTTCGTGGAAAAGTGATTCCATATCCAACCATCCATGGAGGGGCCCCATAATGACGTGTACATCACCTGGTATATTCACAGGAATACAATAGGACTGCCGCCCGGGTATGCCTTCCGAATGGATATGGAGAGCGGGATTCCCGACAAGGTCCATTCCCCATTTGCGGAAAAAGCTCACAATCTTCTCTATCGTAAGCCCCTGGGGAAAGAGGTGGTCCAGATAACGAAGCCCTAAAAGATAGATGGCATCAAAGCGGGAAGCATCTTTCAGGGACAGGCCTGTGACCGTGTTTAGCCATGGTTCAATGAGACCTCTGTATGTCTCTCTGGTTTCACTGAGAAAGTCCTGGGCATAAGACCCGGACTCTGTCAGCGAGACATCCCTTTTTTCTTCGCAAAAGGCTATATATTCAGGATATCCAAGGTCGTGCTCCAGCACATTTAAAAGGGCCTTCCACGAGGCATAACTGAAAGGAGCCAGAAAGGCGCAAATAGAGCGCGCTTCTTTGGCTAGTGCACTCCTGGCCCGGTTATCACCGGTTTCCTGGCACCATGTGATTACTTCGGTAAACGGGACATCCCGGGCATTCACCTTGGCCTTGGCTCCCCGCATCCATGTATTCAGCACAGCCTGAAACGGTTCTACCTTTGACCTGATAAAATAATCAACTGCCTGGAAGTAAGCCCGGCCGGCAAATCCCGCTGTACCAAAGGCGTGTTTAATTTCCTCAACGTCCGCCAAGTCCATGGGACCAGGGGGGTCATTCCATGTCTGCTCTGATCCAAGATAGAGAGAAAGATCACGCCTCCTCATTTCCTTGGTCATAGTCAGAAGCTTTTCCGTCCATTCACGACAGACCGGGTTCTGAAGTTCTGAATTGGTCGTTTTTTCCTGATTCATGATTTCACTGTAAGTACTATTAGCATAAAACCATGTGCATGTTTGGGCAACAGCTTATACTAAACTTGCAAGAAAGATATAAGATATCATGTAACTGTTTGCTCAAAATTAAAGCATATCCGGTTTATGTTCGATTTATAATAAAGGGCAATGTTTTATTGCCATAGCTCTCAAGTGTTACGTTTTTTGTTGTTTGTACAGCTTTCAAAATGACTGCAAGAGCCTTTAGTATAAGCCAAGAC
>JAUWGF010000106.1:0-6424 GCA_030606515.1 Deltaproteobacteria bacterium
GTACTTCAAGGCATTAGGCAAGATACAGAATTCAGAAAAACAAGAGACTTATTCAATACTTTAATTTTACTTCCAATGCCATATACTGTTTTTTTAAGATCTGCTGATATTTATAGAAAATTGCGTAAAATTGGTATCACAATCCGAAAACCACTGGATTGTATGATTGCCTCGGTTGCCATCGAAAATGACATACCTCTCCTGCACAATGATAAGGACTTTCAGCCCATTGAGAGGCGCTGCGGCTTAAAAGTGCTGTCATTATCTGAAAAAGATAACAATGGGGTGACATAAAGACCGCAAACAGCGCGGCGGTTTTTCAGTGGCTGTGGTATGTTTTGACTTAGCGCATCTTAATCATTTATACTCCAAATTACCATGTCAGAAAATTCCATTAAAAACCTGTTTCCCCCTTCCGCCCTGGAAGGCATTATCTCTCCCGACATTAATCGGGAATC
This sequence comes from Deltaproteobacteria bacterium, assembly GCA_030606515.1. GTDB lineage: Bacteria > Desulfobacterota > Dissulfuribacteria > Dissulfuribacterales > UBA3076 > UBA3076. The sequence continues at coordinate 459 of JAUWGF010000106.1, forward strand.
TCCTCCTTCTGCCAGACATGTCTGGCAGGTCTCGGATCTTTTAGCCAAGGTCCAGGACAAATTGGAGCTTGATTTTGATATCCTGTGGGTGGAAGGAGAGATATCAAACCTTCGACAGCCTTCATCAGGCCACTCCTACTTCACCTTGAAGGATAATCGGGCCCAGATCAAGGCCGTGCTGTTCAAGTCCCAGGCTGCCCGCCTTCCTTTTGATCTGGAGGACGGCCAGTACGTAATCTGTTTCGGAAGGCTCAATATCTATACAGGCAGGGGCGATCTCCAGTTGGTAGTGGAAATCGTTGAACCAAAGGGAGAAGGTGCCCTTCAACTGGCCTTTGAACAGTTAAAGGCCCGCCTGGCAAAAGAGGGGCTGTTTTCTTCCGAGTACAAGCTGCCGCTTCCACTGCTTCCACAAAGGGTCTTTGTCATCACATCCCCCACCGGCGCAGCAATCCATGACTTTATACGGAATGCCAGGGAACGCTATCCAGGGGCAAGCATCGTACTCTGCCCGGCAAGTGTTCAGGGAGAAGGGGCTTCCGGAGAAATAATTGATGCCATGAGAATTGCCCGGCATGTTGCTGAGGAAGGTGATGTCATACTGCTCACTCGAGGAGGTGGCTCGCTTGAGGATCTCTGGGCCTTCAACGATGAGACCCTGGCCCGGGAGATTTTCAATTGTACCATACCTGTTGTCTCGGCAGTAGGCCATGAGGTCGATTTCACGATTTCAGACTTTGTGGCAGATCACAGGGCCGCCACCCCCACTGCAGCGGCACAGCTCCTTTTTCCCCGCAGGGAAGAGTTGATGGACAAGGTAGCAATCCTTATCAGAAGAATGATCCTTTCAAGTCACAACAGATTAAAAATCAATCAACAGGCGGTTCAATTACTCCGCCATCAACTCAAGGATCCTAGAAAAAAACTTGTGGAGCAAAGACTTCGTCAGGACGACCTTAATGCCAGGCTGTTGAGAGTCATGCAAAAAAAGATTGTTTTTCGGTCCCGGGGATACCTGAACCTGCGTGAAAGGCTCGTGGTACACGAACCGGGAAGACAGCTTGCCCTGGCCAAAGCCGAATCCTGCTCTCTGTCGAGGCGTTTGGTCCGGGCCGGATCGGTCTCTATTGAGAGGAGACGCCAATCCCTTGCTACATTGTCCGGAAAACTAAACGCAGTAAGCCCGCTTGCAGTCCTTGCCAGGGGGTATAGTCTGGTTTACCGGATATCCGGTGGGGAACTTATAAAGCGAGCTGATCAGGCGGCAGAAGGTGAACGTCTCCTGATAAGACCTGAAAAGGGTGCTATACTCTGCAAGGTGTTGTCCACTGGAAAAAACCAGAACAAAGTACTATCTGAAACTGAATTAAGCGATTAGCTGTTAGCCATTAGGGTTTGGCTTTGAAAAAACAAGGCATTACATTAATTAGAAATAACACCCAACGAGTGAGGGTTTGTAATAGCAAAATATCCTGTAATCATTATACTAACAGCTAACAGCTAAAGGCTAATCGCTCAACTTACCATGATATCAATAAAACAAAGATTTCTCTCATGCCTGCTCATGTTTTTTTTGACGTGTTTTTTTTCGATCTGGAGCTGCAGCCTGGAGGTAGAGGCTGGATCGTATCCGGTTTCGGTCAGCATGAAACCGGATACGATCCCTCTGGGAGGCATCGCGCTGGCCACCATAGAAATAAATGACAAAATAAAACTCCTTGATGTCAAATTTCTTGGAAAAAAAATCCCATACCACCTTGACCCATCCAGCCGGGATTACTTTGTACTCATTGGAGCAGGTCTTGATTGTAAGCCCGGAACCCACATCCTGACTGTCAAATGGCAAGGGCCTGATGGCTCTGACCTTTATTCCCACGAAGTCCGGGTAATGGCAAGGAGCTTCCCGGAAGAACGTCTTTCCGTACCGGAGCGTATGGTGGAATTTCCCCCGAAAATCCTGGAGCGAGTGCTAAACGATCAAAAGGCCGTAAAAGAAACATGTAACAAAATTTCAAATAATCTTTACTGGAAAAGGCCTTTTATATGGCCTGTAAATTCCAAAATTCTCAGTCAATTTGGATTCAGGCGGATATTCAACAATAAGCCAAGAAGCCCTCACTCAGGAGTGGATTTAAGGGCCCCTGAGGGCACTCCTATCCTCGCCTCCAATTATGGAAAGGTGACCATGGCCAGAGACTGTTATCTAAGCGGAAAGACAGTTGTCCTTGATCATGGCAAAGGCCTTTACACCCTTTATGCGCACCTTGTCAAATATAAAGTCAGCGAGGGACAAGAAGTGGAACGAGGCCAGGTTGTTGGTCTTGCCGGGTCCACCGGACGGGCCACAGGGCCGCATCTCCACTGGGGAGTGAGCCTCCTGGGCAAGAGACTTGATCCTGAAGAACTGATGGCCTTGCTTGGCACCTGAACCTGCCCTTTCCCGTGATAATAAGTGTAGAAACCGACCATGTCGGATCTCTACTGTTAATCGGTTAACCGATGATAGCAACTCGCCAAATCACCATCAATTAAATTATTAAACCAACTCCCCTATAAATCCCAGTCAATCAATGGTTCCGGTTTTCGTGCGGAGCGAGTTCCCTATCTCTTTCATTCCAGGCTGTCGTGAAATCCCGTCTCCCATGAATCAAGGATAGAATTGAAACTCGATCATCTTCGACACTGTAGATTACGCGGTAGCTATAAACAAAAATCTCCCGGATATTTTCATCTTCGAATTCAGGGACAATACGACCGCGTTTAGCAAAATCAGTCAGGGACCGACCGGCCTCTAAAGCGCGGTTTACAAAAGATGCAGCATAAGCCGGGGAATTACGGTGAATGTATTCAGCAGCCGCTGACAGATCTGCTTCCGCAGCGTTTGTCCAAATTACTCTGCGACCCATTTTCCCATCCGCTTTTCCACTTCTTCCTGGCTGTATATCCTCCCTTCTTTTACGTCCTGAATACCTCGTTGGACTTTTTGCCGTACATATAAATGATATTGAATTTCCTCCAGTGTACTATTATCGGGGAGACTTTTTAGTAGCTTTATCACCTCTTGTTTGTCTGTAAGCATCATGACACCTCCTTGCTATATGGTCTTGCATATAACTCAATGAAATTATTCTAACATTTTGCTTCCTGGTTTTCAAATATTACCTCAAGGAGCTACTGGTTCCCAAAGTTCAAAGCTTACATTTCCCACCAATACCTGGCGCCCTTTTGCTCTCGATTTATTACGAAAATTAGATGCAAACTATATCGGTTAGATTATCTGTGAAAATCGGTGTTTTTAATATATAACGCCGTTTCTGAATTAAATTATTAAACTAACTCCCCTAAATCCTTACAAACTTACCGAAACGAGAACAGACAATATTTTATATGTACTTAAATTTGCCATGGCAAATTTAAAGTGTTATCAAAAAAAGCCTTTTTCAACATATCCCCGTTCTACAGGATTCCGGTGAATATACTCGATCTTTTGCCTCATCATTTTTTCATTTTGTATCCATTCCGGATGCACACCTTCTTGCCAGAATTAGGGTCTGAGGGAGTTAGCTTAATAGTTTAACATCATTCTCTTTTGCAAATTTTTCCACCTGTGTGGTTAGATATTAGATTTATTGTTAGGGAACCAAAAAAGGAATTTGCTATATTTCCAGGTCTACAGACTCAGGTATTCAGCGCTGAACAGCTCTTCCCATGGAATAACCGGGATATTCCCAGCCATGAAAGGCCGGGGAGTGGTTGAAACACAGATGGGCCTGGCCTGGGGATGATCCTTCATGAAGCATCCCAGTCCCCGTAAATCTTTGGAGGAAACGGTCTCAGTTGATTTTATCTCGATGGCCCAAAGCACTTCACCATCTTCCAGAACCAGGTCAACATCGGCCCCATGGGAGGACCTCCAGTGAAACATGCGAACAGGTCGGAAGTTATAATGAAGGAGGCGGTACAATTCCAGAATGATAAAATGCTCAAACAGGATTCCTCGCACAGTAGGTCGTCCTGCGGCCCTGGGAGTCGTTCGTCCGCACAGACTGTTTATGACTCCAAGGTCAAAGAGATAATATTTCGGATGACGCACAAGCCTTTTCCTGGCGCTTCTGAGATACGGCTCCAGGCGGATGGCCACCAGTGTGTCCTCAAGAATCTCGTAATAACCCTTGATCGTCTTGCTGCTGACTCCGGTTTCCCGCCCAATGGTTGAAAAATTGACGATCTTCCCACTCTGGTCAGCCGCAAGGTCAAGAAATTTGCTAAAGGCCCCGATATTCCTCACAAGGGCCTCGTCCATAATTTCTTCCTTGAGGTATGTCCGGGAATAGGCATCGAGTGTCATAAAGGCGTCCGCGACAACCTCTTGGACCACAGGCGGAAGGCTGCCCTTCAGAAGGACGTCGTCCAGGCGAAAGGAATCTCCAGGTTCTTTATGGGTAAAAGGGAAAAGAGCAAACTGCCAAGCCCTTCCAGCCAGCATGTTCACCGATGATCGCTTGAGTTTGCGTGTACTTGAGCCGGTAAGGACAAAGGTGACTTTATCGTTGAACCGCTCAATGAGATAGTGAATCTCATTCAGGAGATCGGGCACTTTCTGGATTTCGTCGATAAAGACGATGTTTTTCTCCTTTTTTTGAGCCAGGTATTTGATTTCGGAACGTAAAAGCGACGGATTCGTTTTGTATCTCAGCATTACGTCAGATTTGAGGAGATCGATTTCCACATGATCTCTATTTGCCAGGGCATGCTTGACAAGCGTGCTCTTTCCGACCTGTCTGGGGCCAAAAAGAAAAAAGCTCTTTCTGCCAAATGGAAGATGGAGAATTCTTGGAACCATGTTTCAATTTTACAGTGAAAAATTTACTTTGCAATACAAAATTTACACACAGACACCTTTACTCCTGGGGTCAGCGGTGGGAAATACAAAAAAATCCTTGAAGAAAATCACCCGCTCAACGTCTATAGCATATAGTACCTAAGTTGAGCGGTTAGCTGTCTTGTCAGGGCGGCAGACCGATAGCCATTAGGGTTTAGCTTTGAACAATCAAGGCATTACGTTAATTAGAAATAACGTAACTTCTCATAATTCGTGAGTTCTGATGGAAAAGGCTTGAGAATAGAACGACTTGGGGATATTAATGCTTGGTAGGTCAACGAAAGAAAGGTAACCCCGCCCGCCTCGCCTGAGCGAGCACAGACTCGCGATGGCAGGCAGGCCTGAACCTGTGAACACATATGACTGTTGATTTTTGGAGTATTCCATGGCGGACAAGATAAATCCTTCGAACACAGAAAAGGCGTTTTTAGAACTCAGGTCGATTGTGGCTCGCCTCAGGGCACCTGATGGATGTCCCTGGGACAGGGAACAGACCCCTTCTTCTGTAAAAAAATATATCCTGGAGGAGGCCTACGAGCTGTCAGAGGCTATTAACGAGAAAGACCCAAAGCCCGTAGCAGAGGAATTGGGCGACCTCTTTTTCATGATGCTTCTGCTCGCGAATATATATGAAGAGGCTGATATGTCTTTTCTTGATCAGGCCTTTGCGAGCATAGGCCAAAAGATGATCAGACGCCATCCCCACATATTCGGGGATGTGAAGGTTAACAGCATAAAAGAGGTCGCCGCCAACTGGCAGGCAATAAAGGCCGGAGAGGCCGAAGAAAAGGGAGAAAAACACAGTGTCCTGGGACACCTGCCCAAATCATTGCCCGCGCTTCAAAGGGCCTTTCGAGTTGGAGAAAGGGCCTCCAGGGTGGGCTTTGATTGGATCAAGGCAGAGGATGTCTGGGCAAAAATAGCAGAAGAAGAACAGGAGCTCAGAGAGGCCATTAAGACCAAATCCAAAGAAAATATTGAGCATGAAATAGGAGATCTCCTGTTCACTGTGGTCAACATGGCCCGGCTGCTGGAAATCAACCCGGAAGATGCGCTTCAAAGAACCAATAGCAGGTTTGTAACA
>JAUWGF010000016.1:0-17071 GCA_030606515.1 Deltaproteobacteria bacterium
CAACTGTCTCGCCCCTGTGGCCAAAGTAATACTGGACAGATTTGGTATAGTTGCCGGGCTGATTACCACTGTACACGCCTATACTAACGATCAGAGATTACTTGATTTTCCCCACAGCGACCTCAGACGGGCCAGGGCCGCCGCTGTCAATATGATCCCCACCAGGACCGGTGCCGCAGCCGCAGTAAGCAAAGTCATTCCTGAGCTTGCCGGCAAATTTGACGGCCTGGCAGTCCGTGTGCCCACCCCTGACGTCTCCATAGTGGATCTTGTGGCTCAGGTGGAAAAACGTGCCACAGTAACCGAAATAAACGAGGCCATTAAGGCGGCTACCAACCGCTTCCTTGGATACACAGACGAACCCCTGGTCTCCACAGATTTCTTGGGAGACCCAAGGTCCTCTATTGTGGACGGCGGATGCACCAAAGTTATCGGGGACAGGTTGATCAAGGTCATGTCATGGTATGACAATGAATGGGGGTACTCCAACAGGATATTGGATCTGATCCTTCACATGAACGCTCACAAGGCCCTTTAATTGAGTTTGAAGTGCCTAAAGTGAGCTAAAGTGCCTAAAGTTGTGGTGCGCGCTTTCGGCGCGGTTAATATAAATAGACAGAGCGAAGCGATACCTTAACTTCAGGCACTTCAAACTTTAGCTCACTTTAGGCACTATTCCGGTTTATCCGGGTTAGGAATAAATAACTACAAACATGATAGCATCGGAAGCCCTCCGCGCAAATCTTGAGGCCACAGCCGTCCGGGAAATAGAGTTTGACTCCCGCTACCAGGTTCTTCGGGACGCAGTCAAGGATTATCAGGGCATAATTAAGGCTGTTGATAGCCTCCTCTTTGAGCTGCACCATCCATTTCGCAACTGGGAAGTTGTGATTGAAGATCTGAGGTCATTTGCACTCAAGAATCTTGCTACTTACAGCCGTTCGTCTCAGGGATCTGAGGCCATCAGAGTGCTTTTGGATACCTTCTCTGATGTCATCTTCCAGGCCCCTGAAAATGACCGGAAGACCGAAGCCGTAAACGGACTCCTGGCCTTTCTGGAAAAGATCATTCAAAAAGTAGATACTGAAAAGCTTCTGACAATCCTGCCTGATATTGAACATGCCTTTCACAGGCTTAAAGAATCCAATGCGCATGTGATTAAGGCTGTTGCCAGGAGCTATCACCCTGTATCACGCCTGATACAGAATCTTTCCAACCGCCTGGAGGGGCAAAAAATCCCTCCGGAGTTGTGGGATAAAGCGGGAATACTTCTTGTTGAAGCTCAGAAAGCTACCTCTCAGTACTGGCTTGAGCAAGAAGACCCTGTTAACTGGCTAAACAGCGCTATTGGACAGTTCTCCATGGAACTGGATCCTGAAGACCTGGAAAAGACGCTGAGACTTATCGATCCGGTCTCGCATAAACAGCTCAAATTCTCTTTGGAAGACCTGAAAATCGAGAGAAAAGCGCCTCTCAAGGAAAAAGAGGTTTTGGAACTGGCCAGGCGCCCAGGTTATCTGGATATAGTGAATCAGTACAGAAAGATTGTCCAGGACCTAGGCCGTCTGTCGTGTCAAATCCCGCCCGTATCATCAAAAGAGCAGGCTTCCCACAATCAAGGGGCCGGATTATACCTTCTGCTGCCATTCCATCTTATTGAAATAGAAGGCCTGTCCACGATCCACGAGGAAATCCTTCGACAGATCAACCGCAGCCTTTTGTATCTTATACGCACTGCAGACCTGGAGCAGCTTCAAGAGATCCTTTCCAGAAGCTTTGCGCTGCTAAAGCAGCAAGTAGGCAATTTCCCAAGGACTGCTCTTCAGTGCATCGAGGCCCTGGGTTCAGAAATAGTCCGCAGGGACGACACAAGGCTTATGGAGCTTTTTCTCAATCAGGTAGTCCGGTTTGGCTTCAAACCCCCGGGGATTAAGGGCGTAGATGCCGAATGGCATATCTTGAGTGATCCTGCTCACCTGCAGAATATTCGTGTCTGGTTAAAATTTGTAGAACAAAGAACCAGTGTCTGCGGCACCCTGTTGTCAGCCCTTATAATAAATCTTAAACTGGCAGGCACATGCATCCGGGATACAGACCTGTTTCAGAAAGACGTCAGCAGATTATTGAACTGTGACATAGAGCCGATTTACAATCTGGTCAAACAGTTGACCAAGATCCTGCCGGTTTACTTCAATGAAATAGGAGCAGAGGGTCTCCTGAGGGATGTGTCAACAGAGCTTGATGAGATATCTCACCGCAAGGATATACTTATTCATTTCCTGAGAAAACAGAGCCATGTTGAGAGCAACAACCGCATTGTCGATTTTATTGAAGCCATTCTGTGCTTTTGGTTCAGCAGACAAAAGAAAGGGCTGGCCCCTTTCTTGCCCCCTGAAATCCTGGAGCAGGTTCCTGACCATGGCCCTTACGTGGATCATGTCCACAGACTCACACAACATCTGGCAGATGTGCTGGATCTCAAACGATTTATCCACAGTGTAGATAGCCTGTTGAATTTGGAAAAGGACCGGCTCTCTCAAATTCTGCGTCAAGTCCCTGATATTCCCCATCAAGAGAGAAGACGTGTTGAACTTCTTATCCAGATGTACAGGCTTGAGGCCCAAAAGTACAAGCTCGGCACCCAGGAAATCCGTCGTCATCTGGAGGAAGCCAAAAATCTGGGTTTTGAGGGACTGGATAAGGTACTTGAAGTCCTGGATGTGGACGACGATCCGGAGCGGTGTCTTGAGGTAATCCTGGACCAGCTTGATGTCCTTAAGGGTATTATTCTCAGTAAAGAGCAATTTGAAATCAGGGAGGACATATACCACAAGCGGCATATAACAGTGGATATTCCTTCAATGTATGGCCGTTACCATGAGCGCAAGTTTGACGCCCTTAGCCTCAGTTTCCGCCTGGAGAACCTGGCCAATATTTACTTCGAACAACTGATAGCTGAGATAGATTCAACCTTTATCTCAAGGGCTATCTTTGTGCGCATCCTGAGGTACCTCCGCCTCTTCTGGAGAGCCGTACAGCTAGACGGAGTGTATTCTAAGAAGTTCGCCACTTATCTCGCCTTGCTGGAAAAATCCCTTGAGGTCCGGCGATTTGCCTTTTCCCAGTACCTGGATGTAGTGAGAGGGCTGTCCGATGGTGTTAAAGACATTATCCATGTCTATTACATAAGCCCCCATCAGGACAATATCTCTCTTATTATTCGCCAGTTGGGCAAACACAACCTTCTTCCAAAATACAAGACTGCTGTAAAAGAGGCTGAAAACGAGACTCAGCTCATTCATCAGATAACAGAGTGGTTCCTGAGAGACCTCATCTCCGGCACCTTTGGTCTTCAATATCTCGACAACTTTATCGCCCGTGTATACCAGGTGCTTGGAGAGCAGAAAGAAAAACTGGATCACAAGGACCTTGACTTAATGTTGAGCTATGATCCGAATCAGATCTTGTGTACCATACACAGTCCTGAACAACAGACAAAAAACCTCATACACCTTGGCAATAAAGGCTTTAACCTGGTGCTCCTGGCACAGGAGGGAGTACCGGTTCCACCAGGAGTAATAGTCACAACCGAGGTCTTCAGGTGTTACCCGATTATCCGAAAACTCCCCAGTGTATACAGAGAATTCAAGTCACAGCTTCAGAAAGCCATTGGGGAGATAGAGTATCAAACCGGGCGCAGGTTTGGCGATCCGTCAAATCCCTTGCTCTTATCGGTCAGGAGCGGAGCGGCCATTTCCATGCCGGGGATGATGTCAACAATCATTAATGTGGGCAGTAACCTTGAAATCATAGAAGGCCTGGTGGAAAAGACAGGAAAAGCCTGGTTTGCCTGGGACAACTACCGCAGGTTTGTCCAATCATGGGCCATGGCCTTTGATCTGGACCGTGAGATGTTCACCGAGCTCATTAGTAATCACAAGCGCCGGTACGGAGTAAAACAGAAAAGGGAATTTACCGGAGACCAGATGAAAGAATTGGCTCTGGCCTATCATCAAGCTACGCTGGACCACGGCCTGGAACTGGAAGTTGATCCTTTTGAGCAGCTCCTTGTGGCTATACGGCTGATTCTTACGTCCTGGGAGTCTAAAAAAGCAAAGAACTACAGGGAAATAATGGAGATGTCCGATTACTGGGGCACGGCTGTGATACTGCAGGCCATGGCCTATGGAAATCTTGCTGAGACATCCGGTACCGGCGTGGCCTTCACGCCAATCCATACTGACCATATAGACAGTATCAGCCTGTGGGGCGACTTCACTACCGGCAATCAGGGAGATGACATTGTAAGCGGCCTGGTCTCCACATATCCGATTTCAATAAAGCAGGAAAAAGCCATGGGGCTTGATTCCGAAATGACTCTGGAGAAAAATTTCCCTGAGATTTACAATACCTTGTTATCCATGACCAGAGAGCTCATCTACGAAAAAAGATGGGATCCACAGGAGATAGAATTTACCTTTGAAGGCCCGGAGAGTAACAGGCTCTTCATACTCCAAAGCCGAAACATGACCACCAAGAAGCGATACATCGTTCAGGTCTTTGTACACTCAGCAGAATTAGAGGCCAGCTACCTGGGCAGAGGCATTGGTGTGAGCGGAGGGGCCATGACAGGGAAGGCCGTGTTCACCCTCTCTGAGATTAAAGCCTTCCGCGAGAAGGAGCCCAAAACCCCATTGATCCTGATCCGTTCAGACACTGTCCCGGACGATATCAAGGAAATTACTTTAACAGACGGCCTGCTCACAGCAAAGGGAGGGCAGACATCTCATGCAGCCATTATTGCATTTCGTCTGGACAAGAACTGCATTGTGGGCTGCAAGCAACTGCAGGTTTTTGAAAATCTGGGTTTTGCGCGATTACACGACCGCATTATTCGTTCCGGCGACTTTTTGAGTATTGACGGCAGAAACGGCTCGATATACATGGGTAAGCATGCCACTCAGATAGAGGAAGAGATGTCTCTGGTTTGAAAATTAGATATAGAATTTTGCAAGGGGAGAAACGGTCGTGATCAAATACATAGATGAGATTCCACTGAAAGGCCAAAGGGTCCTGATGAGGACGGATTTCAATATTCCCCTGGACGATTCCGGCAATATCACAGACGACAACCGTATCAGGGCGGCCCTGCCAAGCATACGTCGCGCCATAGAGGCTGGAGCACGACTGATACTCTGCTCGCATCTTGGCCGTCCGAAGGGACAGAGGATAGAAAAATTCAGCCTGAGACCAGTGGCCAAGCGTCTTGGAGAGCTGATAGGCCGGGATGTATCTCTGGCCCCGGACTGCATTGGAGATGAAGTGGAGAATCAGGTCAACTCCATGTCAGACGGAGAAGTGCTGCTACTTGAAAACCTAAGGTATTATCAAGGAGAAACAAAAAACGACCCTGGTTTTGCAGGAGCCCTGGCCAAAATGGCCGATATATATATAAATGATGCCTTTGCAGTATCACACCGGGCCCATGCCTCAGTGACCGGGGTACCCGGCCTGGTTAAAGAGTGCGCAGCCGGTTTTCTTATAAAGCAGGAACTTTTATACTTCAAAAAGGCCATGGAAGAACCTGCCAGGCCTTTGGTGGCCGTCCTGGGTGGTGCCAAGATATCCGGCAAGCTGGAGGCCATTAAAAACATACTGAACCGGGTGGATAAGCTGATAGTCGGCGGGGCAATGGCCAATACGTTTCTGACAGCGCAAGGCATTGATATAGGAAAATCCCTTACTGAGATAGAGCTGGTAGGCACAGCCAGGGCCTTAATTGATCAGGCAAAAGATACAGGTATCAAATTCTACCTTCCTGTTGACTGCGTCATAGCACAGGATCTTGACATAAACGCCGAGACCAGGATCGTCCCAACTCAGGAAATTCCTGATGATTGGATGGCATTGGACATAGGGCCTGCAACGTCAGACCTCTTCAGTGAAGCCCTTTACAATGCCGAAACCATAGTGTGGAATGGCCCAATGGGGGCCTTTGAGCTCGATCCCTTCAGCCAGGGTACAATGGCCCTGGCGCATGCAGTCGGCAGCAGTCAGGCCCTCAGCATTGTAGGCGGAGGAGATACTGATCTGGCCATCCACAGGGCCGGTGAAGTAGAAAACATATCTTATATGTCCACAGGTGGTGGGGCGTTTCTCAACCTTTTGGAAGGAAAAAAACTGCCGGGCATAACGGCACTTGAGGAGTGTAGCAAGAAATGAATTCTTCAAAGAGAAGACCTGTTTTAGCAGCTAACTGGAAGATGTATAAAACCGTGGCCGAGACCCGTGATTTCCTTAAAGTTTTTTTGCCCCTGGTGAATAACCTGTCAGAAAGAGAGATAGTGATTGCGCCTCCGTTTACTGCCCTTTCGGCAGCCGGTGAAATCATTAAGAAAAGTGAACTTGTGACACTGGCAGCTCAGAACATGTACTTTGAGCAAAAGGGTGGCTTCACTGGTGAAATATCATCTATCATGCTCAAGGAATTCGGAGTTAAGTGGGTAATCCTCGGGCATTCAGAGCGCAGGCACATTTTCGGAGAAGAAAATAGCCTTATTGCCTTAAAGGTCAAGTCTGCCCTGGAAAATGATTTGCTTCCAATCCTATGCATCGGAGAAAAGTTAGAGGAAAGAGAAGCCGGACTTATGCATGAGATACTTGAAAAACAGTTATCAGCAGGCTTTTTAGAGGTAGGTAACCAAGAGGCAGGCAAAGTAGTAGTTGCCTATGAACCTGTATGGGCAATCGGCACAGGTAAAACAGCTACCCCGGATCAGGCACAGGATGCCCACATCAATATCCGGTCATGGCTTACCGATCGTTTCGATTCCGGTATTGCAGGGCAAATTCGAATATTGTATGGTGGCTCGGTTAAACCGGAAAATGTTAATGAATTAATGGCGCTCCCTGATGTAGACGGAGCTCTTGTTGGCGGTGCATCTCTCAAACCAGGGAGCTTTGCTCAGATTGCCAGTTGCCGGGTCGGTTAATTAAAGGATATCTTTTGTACACTATCTTAATAGTAGTCCACGTTATTGTATGTGTCTTCTTGGTTCTTACTGTCTTGCTCCAGCAAGGCAAAGGGGCTGCGATAGGTGCTGTATTCGGGTCCAGTGATACCATTTTTGGCAGTGCGGGACCAGCTTCCCTTCTGCACAAACTCACTACAGGACTGGCAGTGCTCTTTATGGTTTCTTCTCTTGTTCTCACCTATTTGTCAGCTCATAAGGTTGAGGATTCGATAATGCAGGACGTGGAGGTAACTACCAGTCCTGTTACTACTGAACCAGTTGAACCTGCTGAAATTCCTGAAACTGCTGAGACTGTAATTCCTGAAGCTGCTGAAACTGTTGAGACTACCGGGACTATTGTAATTCCTGAGACTGTCGAAACTGCTCCTGCACCAGTAACCGGGGTTGAGGAACCTGAGGCCTCTAAATAGTCTTTTGCCGAAGTGGTGGAATAGGTAGACACGCCATCTTGAGGGGGTGGTGGGCAAAACCCGTGGGGGTTCGACTCCCCCCTTCGGCACCAAATTTATCCTATGTGGGGATTCGCAATTCCTAATTCCATGACTGGCTTATCCGGATTCTCTAACGTCTCTTTTTTAGCGGAATTGTGAAATAGAATTGACTTCCTTTGCCATATTCACTCGTGGCCCAGATCATTCCATTGTGCAAAGCGATCAGACCTCTCGCGATACTGAGCCCAAGGCCGGACCCTTCATACTGGCGCGAAGCAGATATGTCAGCCTGCATAAACTTTTTAAAAATTTTGTCAAGATCCTCATCTTTAATCCCGATGCCTGTATCCTCTACACAGACCTCTGCAAATATGGGCGACTCGTAATGTTGAATACCGCGATCGGACATCTTAGCACTAATGGTTATGCCTCCCTCATGGGTAAATTTGATCGCATTGTTTAACAGGTTTATTAAAACATGCTTGATCTTATCCTCATCACCACAGACTAAAGGCAGATTCTCTTCAATATCAATATCAAGGGTTAGCCCCTTTTTGGTTATCATCCCCTTAAAAAAGGGAACTACTGAATCAATAAGTCCTTTGAGATTAAACTGAACTGCTTCTATCTCAGCTTTCCCTGCTTCTATCTTGGAGAGATCGAGAAGATTGTTTATCAGTTGTAAAAGGTGTTTTGCATTATCGATAATTTTGCCCAGACTTTTTTCCTGTTCCTCGTTGATTCGTCCGTCAACTCCGTCTAATAGTAAATCTGAGTATCCGATAATGGAATTCATTGGTGTCCTGAGCTCATGAGATATGTTCGCCAAGAATGCTGATTTAAGCCTGTCAAGTTCTCTAAGTTGGATATTTGCTTCTCCCAATTGTGCTATTAATTTTGCCCTCTCGTTTAACAAGCTGATTTTTTTCAGCATACTTTCTTTCACTCTATCTCTTTCCCGTCGTACTTCCGCCTCAGAACGTTTCAAGCCAGTGATATCACGGGCAGCGGCAAAGGCACCTATTACCTGTCCTGCCTGATCTCTATAGAGCGAGGCATTGTAGGCAACAATGGTCTCAGTTCCATCTTTGGCCTTCATGACCAGTTCGTAATCCCGAACCTCCCCTGTCTCAAAGACCAACATTGCCCCTTTATAAGCCCTTTCAGGATCTGTGAAATAATCAGCAAATGGGGTCCCTATCAGCTCCTCTCTAGTCCTGCCCGTAGCTCGGATTGTAGCCTCATTCACGTCCAGAATAGTCCCGTTCTGATCAAAGGTTACCAGAGGATCGAGGCTGGTCTCGATTAATCCGCGGTTGTAACGCTGAAGGTTTTGTATTTCCTGCTCTGCCTGCTTTCGCTCTGTCCGGTCAACGTCAGACTGCCAATAAGCATTGTTGACCGCTTCAATAAAACCTTGCCACTCTTTGGGAATGGACTCCAGGCTGTCGAAATACTGCCTGAGCTGGTTTTTCAAAAAGGTGTGGACATCTTTCATTTTTCTAGTTTTTCAGAAAGTGCCTAAAGTGAGCTAAGGTAATGGAATTCTACTGAAAGATGCCGAGATTATCAGAATCACTTACCATTTCTTTTCACAGGTAATCTAATTGTAAAGGTAGATCCTTTGCCTGATTCGCTTTCCACTGAGATCGTGCCACTGTGGGCCTGAATAATCTTGAGTGCATAAGTAAGGCCGAGCCCGGCATGAATCTTTGAAGTAAAAAAAGGGTCCAGAATATTCTTGAGTTTGTCTTTTGGGATGCCGACCCCTGTATCGGATATCTTGATCTCAATATATCCCTCGCTGACACGGCTGGCGATATTTAGCATGCGCGTCTTGTTTCGCATTGCTTCAATTGCGTTCTCAATAAGATTGGCAAACGCTGCCTTAATCTGTTCTCTATCAACAGAAATATCAGGAGGTTTTTTCATTAACTCGGTTTTGACATCTACATGGTTTTCTTCAAGTGCAGGTTTGTATTCTTCAATCGCTTCGGCGATAATCTCATTAATATCTGCCGGCTCTCTATAAGATATTACAGTGGTCTTCAGCTCAATGAGCTTCTTTATCATGTGTTCCAGAGTCTCAACATTTTGTACAATCAATTCCAGATATTTTCTATTTGGATCACTCTCAGAAAGGGATTCAGAGATCCTCCGCGCAAACCCTCCTATAGTAACAAGAGGGTTCCTTATCTCATGCGCTACTTGATCCATCATCTTTTCTAATGCTTCTGCCTTCTCCGCCTCCAGCAACTTCTTGCGCTCTTCTTTCATGCTGAGCAATGACCGTATTCTTGCAACAAGCTCTTTATAATCAAAGGGCTTAGCCAGATAATCATCCCCGCCGATATCGAGACCTTTGACAGTGCTGTCAACGTCGCCCTTGGCAGTAAGGATGATGACAGGTATGTGTCGGGTGCTTTCATCTTCCTTGAGTCTTTTGCATACCTCAAACCCATCCAGTTTAGGCATCATAATGTCCAGCACAACCAGATCCGGCTCGTATTCAGCGAATCTCTCGAGGCCTTCTTCGCCGTCGTATGCCTCAGCGGTATCATACCCATCAGCACGGAGCCTCTTCCTCAAGAGGTCTACGATATCTACGTTATCCTCAACAATCAGGATTTTATTCTTGCTCATCTAAGATACTCTTATTTTTTTGGTATAGTATTCGATTTGCTCAGGCAACTCGAGGACATTTATCGGTTTTGATATATATCCATTAAACCCGGCCTGCAAAGCCTTTTCTTCGTCTCCTTTCATTGCATGTGCGGTCAATGCAATTATCGAGGTATGCTTAAACTCCTCTCGAAGCCTCAGATTTTTCGCAACCTCATAACCTCCCATTTTCGGAAGCGCGATATCCAAAAGAATAATATCTGGCTGTTCTGCAATCGCCTTTTCCAGGCCATCTTCTCCATCAACAGCTTCAATTAGCTGATAATCCCGGTTTCTTAAGATCTTGATTACCAGCTCCCGGCTATCCTGGTTGTCCTCAACTATCAGCAATTTTTTCCCGGAAACCTTCTCTGTTTCTTTCATGTCATCCCCGCTTGTCAGGTACTCTTTATGTCATCAATTCTATCTTTGAGCTCTTGTGAGAGATCTTCTTCCTTAAGTACACCCTTGTTTAATATGCCACGCAACCTACCGTCCAGAGCGTCTTTCTCTTTCTCACTCAACTCCCTCTTAGTAACAAGAATAAGAGGGATCTTCTTTGCACTTTTTTCTGTTTTTATATACTCGATTACATCAAAACCATTCACCTTGGGCATTGTCAGATTGAGGATGATCAGATCAGGCACAAAAGTCTGTATCAACTTAACTGCATCCTGGCTATTGTAAGCTGTCTTTACCTCACACCCGATTTCTTGCAGGGTATGTTCAATCAGCGACACTGTATCCATTTCACTATCTACTACAAGTGCCCGTTGTATTTTGCCCATTTTTTCTAGATCTCTTATTTTTCTGAGGAGAAAATTATGCTCTAGCGGCTTTACCATATATTCCGCAGCACCCAGACTGAATCCCAGTTTTTTATTATCCACAATTGAAAGGACAATTACCGGGATATCCCGGGTCTCTGGCGCACTTTTAAGCTCCCGCAGCACCTGCCATCCATCCTTATGCGGCATCATGATATCCAGAGTAATGGCTACCGGTTTCGTCTCTATAGCCTTTTCAACTGCTCTCTCCCCGCTGAGAAGACCTACTATTTTGTAGTCCTCTCCCAGAGATTTCCTGATGATATCAATGGCGTCCGGATTGTCATCTATTGCCAAGACCCTCTTTCGAGAAATGTCCTCTACAGTCAATGGCTCTGCCTCAGCGGTTTTTAACCCCTGTGACTCAAGCACCAGTTTCTGTATGACCTTACAATCTTTGCAAAAATCAACTTTCTCCGGATAGGCACTGATTTTCAGTCCTGCGCAATGTGTCCCAAGAATGAGCCAGCAACGTCTTTCTTCACTGTCATGGGCCGGGCAGTCAGACTGTCCGCAATGGATGTATTCGTGACACCTTACCGGTTTGCCAGCATATTCGGGGTCCCTCAAAAAGGTCTCGACAGGCACACCGAAGTGCTCAGCCAAGTCGTCAGCCACTCGTAATTCTATGATCGGCTTAAGTGTACTTTCGAGTACCTCTTTTCCGAGAGGAATGGTGAAATAGAATTGACTTCCCTTGCCATACTTGCTCGTGGCCCAGATCATACCGTTGTGCAATGCAATCAACCCTCTCGCAATACTGAGCCCCAGGCCGGTCCCTTCATATTGGCGGACAGTAGAAAGGTCAGCCTGCACGAACTTGTCAAAAATCTTACCGAGATCCTCATCATTTATCCCAATGCCCGTATCCTCTATACAGACCTCTGCAAATTTAGGAGGCTCGCCAAGTTGATGAATGCCGCGATCGGATGTCCTGGCACAGATGGTTATGCCTCCCTCATCGGTAAACTTGATCGCATTGGACAGCAGGTTCATTAAAACATGCTTGATCTTATTCTTATCGCCATAGACTAAAGGCAGATTCTCATCGATATCAAAATCAAGGGAAAGACCCTTTTGAGTTGTCATTCCCTCAAACATGGGAACTACTGAATCAATGAGCCCTTTTAGATTGAATTGTTCTGCTTCTAACTCGGTTTTTCCTGCTTCTATCTTGGAGAGATCGAGAAGATCATTTAACAATTGCAAGAGGTGCCTGGCATTATTGGAAATTCTGCCTAGGCTCTTTTCCTGTTCCTCGTTAATTGGTCCGTCAACTCCGGCTATCAGCAAATCCGAATATCCGATAATAGAATTCATCGGTGTCCTTAGCTCATGAGACATGTTCGCCAAGAACATAGATTTTAGTTTGTCAAGTTCTCTAAGTTGGGTGTTTGCTTTTTCCAATAGTGCTATAAGATTGGTTCTCTCGTTTAACAAGTCGGTTTTTCTGGCGACCTCACTTTCAAGTCTTTTGCTGAATTGAGATGCCCTTTGAACCATGTAGTTAAATGAGCTGCCCAGTACGCCTATTTCATCCTCTGACTTTATGTCTACCGAAACAGACATATCGCCTTCTGCAAATCTCTTTGCCTTGTCAGCCAAATCCTCCACAGGACGCCTAATGAATCTGGTCACCATCAAATAAATTATGGCAATGATTATCGATATTCCAATAAAACTTATCAATATAGTCCTGTTCCTGGCAGCAGCGACCGTCCTATAAGCATGCTGCACATCCGCTCCTACTATCATGCCACCGAGAACTCTCCTTGAAGAGCCATGACAGTGATAGCAGTCTTCGTCATTCAAAATAGGCTGGATGGTAATAAGGACCTTTCTTTCGGCAAGTTCTACCTCAAATGATTCCTCCGGTGCTACTCCTGAGATCAATGTCTTACTTAAGGCCGTCAGTATCTCCTCATCGGAAATAGAATCTGCAACCTGGGTCTTTACCTTTTCCTCGTGTGTGGACCAGGTTATCTCTTGATCAAAACCGCATATCCATGCCTCGATGTCTTCCATCTTTGTCCCGACGTCGGACAAGACTGCCTCGATAGCCTCACTATTTCCAACATGCATTGGATATGTTATGCCGGAATAGATCGATTCAGACACGTCTAAATTAAGAGTTGTTACTATCTCCATTCTGTCTCTTGTCCCAAAGTATATTCTCAAGACAATTTCAGCCGCCATAACCAGCACTATGCTGATTATTACAGTAGCCATTATCTTGTTTGCAAAACTCTTTCTTATAAGACCAAACATCCTGTCCTCAACAATGCGGTGCCTATCGGAACCGCTAATGCGCGCCTCCGTGAATCATGGGCTTGTACCTGAAAGCCTTGACCCTTTCTGAAATATGACAGACCTCACAGTCTTTCATTGTCAGACTTTTCTTGATATACAAAGGACTCTTTTTCTTTACATGGAATTCACCCGGGCCATGGCATACTTCACAGCCTGCGTTCTTTAAGTGAGAAGTCTTCTCAATACTGACAAAGCCGCCCGGTTTGCCATATCCCGTTGTATGACAGAAATAACACTTTTTGATTTCTTCCTCGGTAAGCCCCTTTTTCACCCTTTGAATACTCTCGAAGGAACTGCTTTTCTTTGCATATGTGATGAAGCTAATATAATATTTTTGGTGACAGTCCTTGCATGCTTCTGAGCCGATATATTTTGGTATTTCGGTGTTATTTCCACCTCTAACCTTTTCCGGATTAAAGATGATGATCGTTAATATTGCCGTGAAAACGGCAAGGAAGTATCTCATTTTACCCCAACCTTAATGGTCTCTTTAATCAAGGGAGCCTCATGCGAAGCCGTTGATAGTCATGCGTTTTCCAGAAAAAACCATAGCAATATTATTCAGCGGCCGCTATCTATTATAATACTAGCACCTGTTTTTGTAGTAGCAACACCATTTAGCCTTGTCAAGCATAGGAATATGCTCTGACATAAGACAGAATCGATTGGGATTATGCTGAATTTCCCTTATGATTTGATTTCACGCCCTATAAAAAAACAAAAAAGATTCGCCTGGATGGTCAGACTGATATTGCCAATTTCTTCCAAGCAGGTTACAAAGTAATTTTAAAATAACAATATTACAATTTCACATGGGTGTAATGTGAGAATCATTTTAAAACAAACAACAAAACGGGAAGGAGGGGCGTGTCATTAAAAGAACACAAAAAAATAATTCTTGCATTGGTTTTCTTTTTAACTACCGCTTTTTTAATTCCTGTGATCTATAATATCAGAAATGACAAAAGCGGTGTCTATATCTGAACTTTTTTTGGGATCTGCGCCCTTATCGTGGGTGCATAGCTACTACAAGTCCTGTGCGAAATTTTTGTTTCAGCAAAGGACATTGGAGTATGCTCGCACATGAACTTCTAGGTTCTATAGGTGAGGAAGAGAGGAAGGATGGTGCTCAAAGCAAAGTTTCTTATAATCTGTATTTTCGGTTTCATGATGTTGGTGGCAGGCATCGGCATCAACTCGTCGAGTGCCATGGAAACCGATGACTGTCTGGAATGCCATGGCGATTCATCCAATTTCGATGAAGGGGACGAGCGTCTATATGTAGACGGTACCCAGTTCGCCGACACAAAACACGCAGAAGATGGTTGCGGGTCCTGCCATTCCGTAACCGATGATCACCCGGACGATGGGGTTGAGCCCGAAAAAGAAAGCTGTGACATGTGCCATGAAGATACTATTGATGAGTTATCAAAGGGCCTTCATGCTGGAAATGCGGAATGCACAGATTGTCACAACCCCCATGCTGACAGAGGGCTCAAGTCTCCTGGTGAAAGCTGTGGTATGTGCCATGAAGAAGCCGTTGAAGAATATTTGAATAGCCACCATGCAGCAAACGCGGTTTGCTCGGATTGTCACAGCCCTCATACAGTCATGAGCTACCTGGAGACCTCAGGTTTTGAAAAAAATAAACAGTGTACTACTTGTCACGAAAATGCCGGCCACTCTGAATGGCTCCTCCGGAACAAGCTCCACATGCAGGCAACTACGTGCATAAGCTGCCATACTGATTCAAAAGGCATCGTCATCACTATGTATATTGAGAAAAGAGAGGATATCAAACCAGATAAAGAAGGTGAGATTGACCTCGCAACTTACCAAGATCTCACTCAATTAGTCGGAGACAAGGGAGTTCAATCTCTCATAGATACCAACGGTGACGGCTCCATTACAACGGCAGAGCTCAAAGAGTTTAATATGAACTCAAAATATAAGAGCGTAGGGCTCTGGGGGGTGCTGTCAACAAAAACAGCAAGTCACAGTTATGGAATATTTGAAGACCGCCGGGATTGTTCTTTCTGCCACGCTGCCGGACCCAAAGCCATGCAGACATGTTACGTAGCCTTCCCCAATCAAGATGGCACGTACAGCATGGTCCCTGTTGAAGAGGGAGCAGTGCTTGACCCTCTTTTTGCTACTGCTGACTTCTACATGGTGGGATCCACCAGAAACGATATTCTCAGCATTTTGGGCCTGCTGATCATAGCCGGCGGTTTGGGCGCAGCCTGCCTCCATGGCACTTTCAGAATTCTGACTCAAAAAAATAGGAGGAAACATTGATCATGGAAAAGCCAAAAATGATCTACCTCAACCCTCTTACAGTGAGGATATGGCATTGGATCCACGCCATTGGAATAGCAACTCTGTGCATTACAGGGGCTCAGATCAGGTTTCCTGAGTATATTAGTCTATTCGGCTATAGGACAGCGGTGCTGATTCATGATTTTACCGGGATCTTTGTGTGCCTCGATTGGTTGTTATGGTTTTTCTATTACGTGTTCATTGATAAGAGCCTGATAAAGCTCTATGTCCCCAACATGTACGACCTGAAGACGGGTATCATAAAACAGATGCTGTTCTATGGCTTTAACTACTTCAAAGGTAAACCGAACCCGCACCACTGCACGCCTGATAACAAGTTCAACCCCATGCAGAAAGGGGCATATCTGATGATCATGCTGACGCTTGTACCGATCATCCTGTTGTCCGGCCTGCTACTTTTGCTGATTACGCAAAAATGGATGGTGTTTTTGGGCGGGGTAAAAATAGTAATCGGGCTGCATTTCCTGGTAGCCTGCTGTTTCGCTGCCTTTCTCTTTGTCCACATGTATCTGGCTACCCTGGGCCATACCTTCTGGGCTCATATCATAACCATGATAACCGGTTGGGAGGAAGAGGTAGAAGATCACTAACAATGAGAAATAAGGATTGAGACGATTTTTAGAGTCGTCTCAATCTATTATTCAAGAAACCGGTTTTATCAATTTGTATAGAGCAGAGGAATTTCTGCAGGATTGGATCTACAGGATCCTTCACGAAATAAAGAGCATTTTAGTCGGATGAACCTGAATTGTGAAGACTGACTTGTTTTTGGTGACCAACTGCCTTTACAACGGGAGCTAGTTTACAATCTTTATCTATGTTTCTTTTAAGGCTTTCTTAATTGCTTCAATCAACTCGACAGGATCAATTGGTTTTTCAATATAGCCGTCCGGAATAGTATATTTTGTCAATCCTGTGCTTTCGACAAATTTCTTTTCATCCCGAAGCGGTTGTTTGAACATGAAGTTTCTAAAATCGACCCCGGTTACCTCAGAGACCCCGGTCTGTACGATCACGGGAGTATCGCTCATGTCTGGATCCTTTCTCAACTCCTGAAACATGGCAATGCCACTTTTTTTGGGCATCATGAGGTCGAGCAAAACCAGATCAGGCTTCTCCTTGCGCAAAAGTTCCAGCCCCTCGATCCCATCACTGGCACTTATGCTTGAATAACCGTGCTCTTCAAGAACTGCACTGATAAAGGTCCTTATATCAGGCTCATCGTCCACGATAAGTATCTTTTTAGCCATTTTCTTCCTCACTCCTATAATTACCGAGAAAGCCCTTAGGTAAGCCTATTTCTTCACTTAAACGAATACATAGCACAGAATGCTGCGCTTTGAAAGACAAAATGCCGACAATGAAGGTTTTTACTTCAACTAAAGATCTCAATATCATATGAAATATCATATGATCGGAGCCGGCATGTGTGCTTGATCTCAGGATCGGGCTTCGGTATAATATCTTT
>JAUWGF010000049.1:0-10802 GCA_030606515.1 Deltaproteobacteria bacterium
TGAAGATAGGAATAGTCGGAATATCAGGTTCTGGTAAGACCACCATATTTAACGCCCTCACAGGGAGCGTTGCAGAGGTCTCTGCCTACCAAAAGGGCAAAAAAGACCCAAACCTGGCGGTAGTCAAGGTACCGGACAGCCGTTTGGATAGACTCTCATCCATGTATAATCCAAAAAAGACCACCTATGCCCAGGTGCAGTATGTGGATATAGGTGGGACTGTCTCTGCCAGAGAGGGTATGGAGTCTTCAATGGATGAACTCCTTAAACTCCTTCATCCTGTGGACGCCCTGGTTCATGTGGTTCGAAACTTCGATCGGTCCGGCGAGCCTCCCAGACCACAGAAGGATTTGAAAGCCTTGGAGTCCGAGCTTATTCTCACAGATCTTATCATCCTGGAAAAAAAGATTGAGAGATTGGAAAAGGAGATTACTAAAGCCAGGAAAGGAAATCCCGAGGAACTGGAACTCCTTATAAAGGCCAGGGAGATCCTGGAAAGGGGAGATGCCTTAAGGGGATATCCAAAGATAGCTCAGTCCCCGATTCTTAAGGGCTATGCCCTTCTCTCGGCAAAACCCTGTATTGTGGTCCTTAACACCGGAGATGACGTAGAGCTTGGTACTACAGAGCTGCAGGTCCCCGATGCCATTGTCCTTGTAGAACTTAAAGGAAGGCTTGAGATGGAACTTGCCCAGCTATCACCTGAGGAAGCAGAACTCTTCAGGGAAGATATGGGCCTTGAAGAACCCGCCACCTTCCGTTTAATCAAAGAATCTTATCAGCTCCTTGGCCTCATTTCTCTCTTTACTGTGGGAAAAGATGAAGTCCGTGCCTGGCCAATCCGGCAAAACACCCCTGCTCAGCGGGCTGCCGGGGCTATCCATTCCGACATGGAAAAGGGCTTTATCAGGGCAGAGGTTGTATCCTACGACGATCTCATGGCCTGCGGCAACCATTCCGCTGCCCAAAAGGCAGGGAAGGTGAGGCTTGAAGGCAAAAACTACCTTGTGCAGGATGGCGATATTGTAGATATACGCTTTAATGTGTAGTGGGGGTTGTTCGTGCACGTTTTTAAGATATATTAATCCCTTAAATTTTCGGCTATGCATTCTATCTTTAGCTCTCCGAGATCAAGGAGGTGATCTTGAACATGGATCAAATGATGAGGACAATTCCCAATTATACAATCATTGAAAAGTTGGGTAAGGGTCCGCAATCCATTGTTTATAAGGCCTTTCATAAAAAGAATCCTGATCGTCCATTGGCTCTCAGGGTTCTAAAGGCCGGCTCTGTGTCTGAACGTCAAAGAAGGCACTTCAGACAGAGAATCGAGCATCTCAAGATCTTACACGATATCCACCTGATTACGCCTTTATCCTTTGATGTGAAAGGGGATGCTGCATTTATCACTCAGGAGTATTTTGAAGGTATAGCCCTTGATGAGTGGGCCAGAAAACAAACCAAGATTACCTTGAATGATTTTTTCACCATAGCCTGCAGATTGGTTAAGGCCCTGGATAAGGTTCATGAAGCGGGGATTATCCATGGCGGTGTCAAACCCCACAATATTTTGATCCAACCCAAGACCCTCGATATCCGGTTAATCGATTTTATAACTCCCCTTGATGTGAGAGATGTGAGTCATTTCATTTATGACAGTTCTTTTGTGACAGGGACCCTGGCCTATACTTCTCCCGAACAGACCGGGCGTATCAGCCATAGAGTTGATTTTTCCACTGATCTTTATTCCCTGGGGGTTACTTTTTATGAGCTTCTGACCAGGCAGCTTCCCTTTTTATCTACTGATCCCTTGGAATTGATCCATTCCCATCTGGCTGAAGAAGCGCCGCCCGTCCACGAACTGAACCCTGAGATTCCGCCTGTTTTGAGTAAAATCGTCACCAAGTTAATGCTCAAACAGCCTGAAAAGCGCTATCAGAGCACTGCCGGGCTCCTAGCAGACCTCAGGCACTGTCGGGACGAATATTCAGAGAAGGACTCGATCAGTGAATTTCCCTTGGGGATTCATGATCGACCCGGCCGGGTTATTTTTGTCTCTAAAATGATGGGACGTGATGGAGAGGCCAATAACATACTCGAGGAATATGAGAAAGCTGCTAATGGTTCTTTCAGATGCTTATTGATTTCAGGGTTGCCGGGTGTTGGAAAAACCCGTTTGATTCAAGAACTTCAGAAACCGATCGTGGAGCACAGGGGCTACTTTACCTCAGGGAAATTCGATGTCTATCAAAAGAATATTCCATATAGCTCCCTTATCCAGGCCCTCAGAAATCTGATGAGAACCTTTTTAACGGAAAGCGATCAAAGGGTCGCCGTCCGGAGACAAGAAATCACAGAGGCGGTTGGAGAAAACGGAAAGGTGATAACAGATGCGGTCCCTGAACTGGAGATCCTGATCGGCCGTCAACCGGAGGTCAAGCCGCTTCCTCCCGTGGAATCGAGAAACCGCTTCCATGATGTCTTCGGCCGTTTTTTGACCTGCCTGGCCAGTGAAGAAAGCCCCTTGACTCTTTTTATAGACGATCTTCAATGGTGCGATATCGCCACTTTTGATATTCTGGCTAACATTTTTGCCAATTACAAGGACCACCCCTACCTCTTGCTTTTAGGGGCTTTTCGCCATAACGAGGTGGATGAAAGCCACCCCCTTACAAAACTGATGCGCGATATCAAGGAAAGCGCCCAACCCCTGAAAGAGATCAGATTAAAACCTCTGGAACCCCGACACTGCCATGAGATGGTTTCTTATATCCTCGATTCTCCTCTTACTCAAACAAGGACTTTATCCGATTTCCTGGTCGGCCTTACCGAGGGAAATCCCCTCTTTGTCAGCGAGAGTTTGTCCTATCTTCATAATGAAGATTTGCTCTTCTTGGACGAAAGTCGACAGTGGCTCTGGGACCTCGAAAAGATCAGGGAGTCTGACATGCCGTCCACGGTGGCGGCGCTTTTTAGCTCAAAGGTCCAAAAATTGCCTCTTGATACCATAGAACTGCTCGAATATTGCGCCTGCATGGGAAACCTTTTCACACCGGATGAGGTAGCCCTGGTCAGAGAGATTACATTGTTGAACGTGTTTGAAACGTTAAAGCCGGCCTTAGGCCAGGGGCTTCTGGTAGAGAGCAAAGAGCAATTACAATTCGTTCATGACCGGGTACAGGAAGCGGTCCTGAGTGCCATAGAACAAGAAAGGCGTCGGCAAATACACTGGCATATCGGAAATCACCTCCTTACTTCCCTCCCCGGAGACGTGGATATAGAAAAACTGGACAACCTGTTTACTATCGCCGCACACCTCAACCTGGGGATGGATGGGACATTAGACAAGGAAACGGCCTATCTGCTGTCGAACATAAACTACCATGCAGGTATCAAGGCCCTGGATTCACTGGCCACAGAAGCGGCCAATGAGTATTTTAGACAAAGCCTTGAGCTTCTGCCTCATGACTGCTGGCAGGTCCAATATGACCACACATTTAAGATATACCAGAAATTAGCTAAGACCGAATTGATGTGCGGAAGATATGAGAACTCGGAAAAACTGCTCAATCAATTACTTGATTATGCCAAAACCGATCTGGACAAGGCGGAAGCCCTGGCTGAACAGACTACCTCACTCTCATCCATAGGCAATTTTATAAAGGCAATTGAGACTGCTAATCGCGGGTTGAAATTTTTCGGCAAATCGATCCCGGATGATCCTGAGCTTGCGGAGAGAAAACGAGAGCAGTTAATGAACGAAATCAACTCCAAATATGGTTCCAAGATTTGGGACACTATCCTGAACATGCCTTTTACCAAGGAGAGGAAGAGTAAGGTCGAATTGGTCATCTACAGTGAACTTATCCCTGACTTATACATGTCCGGCCTGGTGCCACAACTATATCTTTCGGCAGTGCAGTCTACCCAACACTGCTTGGAAGGCGGCATGGATGAATCCGTGATCTACTCTTTTTCTATGATGGGGCTTTATCTGGGGGAGCAACTGAAATTTGATCAGGTCTTTCGATATGAAGATCTGGCCCTTGATTTGTGTGAAAGGTACCCGAATACCTTTGGGGCTACCAGGGGGATGAACGGGGTTGCCTGGGTTACTATGCATACACGGAATCATCCCGAAGAGCTGGCTAAACATTGTCTGAAAGGGATACAGTGCGGGAAGAACTGCGGTGATTTGTATAATGCAGGGCTTTGTTACGGTCCCTTGATGTGGGGCCTTCAGGTGCAAGGGGCCAACCTATTGGATGTTGAGGAGTATGCCAAAGAATGTCTTCAGTTTTCTCAAAAGTATCATCTATCATTTTCCGTTGCCCTGGCCGAGGCCATGCAGGCCGGATGGGTTTCACCGATGAAAAAGGGTTACACGCCCGTCCCCATGGAGGAGAAGATCAAAAAATGGGAGAGGGAAAATCATATTTCTGCTGCAGGAAGCTATTATGTACACATGGCTTTGACCCACTATTATTTCGGAGAGCATGAAAAGGCTGAAGAGTATCTACATGAAGTCAGGCGGTATTTGAGAGGGCTTACCGATCATTTACTAAAGCGACAGTGGCATGCCTTTCAGGTGCTGAATGCCCTCAGGCTGTATGCGAGCGGAATCATTTACAAAAGCAAAGATGAATTACTATCTTTTATTCAACCGCTTATCAAGAAAATTGAGACCTGGGCTCAATACGGGCCGATGCTTAGACCTTATCTTGCACTTATCTATGCAGAACTGGAAAGATTTACCGGGGATTTCACAAAGGCAAGAAGTCTATACTGTGATGCCATTAATGTTGCCGATGAACAGCGATATTTGCTTCTGGAAGCTCATATCAATGAGTACCTTGGTGAACTTCTCAAGGAGGCAGGCCATGGTACGGCCCGGGTCTACTTTGCCGAGGCGGCCCGTTTATATGAAAGATGCCATGCAGGACGAAAAGGGCTTGTTCTCATGGAAAAACACCCTGAGTACTTTGAGGGAGAAGCCGTTGCTTACATGCCGGTTGAAGCAGAACCTCATGCCTACACCCTTCCCTGTCTGGATGCCGACTACCTGATGAAATCCTCGGTCGCCATTTCAGCAGAGATCAATCTCGATGGCCTGTTGAAAAAAATTATGAACGTGGTTCTGGAGGCCTCGGGGGCCCAGCACGGGTATCTTTTGATTGAAGACAATAGCAGCCTGATTGTTCGCGCTGAAAGTCACGTTACCGAAAAAGATGTGGTCCGGACTGTTGAGTATGACCTTGAAGATGCCGCTGATGTTTCCAAGGCTATCATCCGTTATGTGCATCGCACCAAGGAGGCACTGGTCCTGGACAATGCTTCGCAAGAGGGGATTTTTAAGGACAATCCCGAGGTTCAGGCCATGGGGCTTCGCTCCGTCCTTTGTCTCCCATTGATCAAGCAGGCCCAGTTGATGGGAATTCTGTATCTTGAAAACCGTTTGTCCGATTCGGTTTTCATTTCGGAGAAGGCAAGGATGACTGAACTGCTGACCGCCCAGGCGGGCATTTCTCTGGAAAACGCGCGCCTGGTAGATGAGATGAGACGGGCCGAGGAAACCTTGCGGCAACACCGTGGACATCTGGAACAGATGGTTGAGGAACGTACCCGACAGCTACAGGAGACCCAACAGGAGTTGATCATGGCAGAAAAACACGCCGGCGTCGGCCGCTTGGCCGCAGGGGTGGCCCATGAGATCAAGAACCAGCTCACTCCTATCCTTACAGATATCCAGAGGACCATTGCACAGATAGAGGCTGGAAAAGAGCTTTCATCCCAATACATAATGGACCGCGCACGGACCATTGAAGAGGCAAGTCGCACAGCAAACAAAATTACCATGGCCCTGCTCGACTATGCGAGGGAAACCAAGCCGGAGTTTTCCTGGTTTAGCATAAAAGATTCCATAGAAATGATTACTACCCTTCACCAATCCGACCGCAAGTGGGCAAATGTCCAGATAGTACTGGAGGAGGTTGAAATTGACGAAATATTTGCCGATAAGAGGCAGATCGAGCAGGTCTTACTCAACATAATCAACAATGGGTGTGAAGCGATTGAGAGAAAGGGAGGATCAGGCATAATCAATATTTCCATAAAAAAGAAAGGTCCCCATGCTGTAATCAGCATCCGGGATAACGGCATCGGGATTCCGGAAGAGGACCAGGGCCGGATATTTGATCCCTTTTTCACTACCAGGGGACCTCTTGGCGTGGGTTTGGGCTTGAGCGTCAGTTATGGTATTGTGGAAAGACACGGTGGGCGCATAGATTTTGAAGGCGACCAGGGCAAAGGCTCCACTTTCAGGGTCTATCTGCCCATCAGTAAAACTGAGAAGGAGGAAAAAGGTGCCATCCCCACACAAAATCTTAATATGTGATGACGAGGAAAGGATAAGGAAGTCCCTGGGTGGCCTGCTTGAAGACCAAGACTATGATGTAACAACTGTCCCGAGCAGCTCAGAATGCTTGGAAATGGTGGCGGCCCATGACTTTGACCTGGTGATTTTGGATATTGTCATGCCCGATATGGATGGAATCGAGGTGTTGGACAGGATAAAAAAGATGGGCAAGGATACGGAAGTGATCATGATTACCGGCTATGCTGATAAAGAGAAGGCTATCACCACTTTTCGGCTCCATGCCTATGATTTTATTGAAAAACCATTTGAAACCAAAGCGATATTAAACACGGTCTCAAACTGCCTGAGCAAACTGGACCTTGAAAAGGACCTTGAAAAGAAAAGCCAGGAGCTCAAGGAATCAGAGAAAAAGTATCGAAGGCTATTCGACGAATTCAAAGATATGATCTACATCACCACACGGGAAGGAAGATTTGCTGACATCAACCAGGCCGGGGTTGACCTCTTGGGATATGCCAGCAGGCAAGAGATCCTAAACCTGGAATCGGCAGATTATGACCACGCTGACAGGAAGCGGTTTCAAGAAAGGATAGAACAGCACGGCTTTGTCAAAGATTACCCGATCGAGTTCAAAAAGAAAGACGGGACCAGAATCGACGTCTTAGTCACGTCAAATGTGAGAAGAGACAAAAAGGGGAACGTGCTCGGTTACGAGGGGATCATACGAGACGTAACCGAGACAAAAAAGCTGATGAGAGCTATCCAGGAGGCAAAGGAGGAATGGGAAACGACATTTGATGCTATTGAAGATGCTATTTTCCTGGTGGACAGTACCTATACCATTCAAAGAGCGAATAAAGGTATGGCCAAACTGGTGGGAAAAGATCTAACCGATATTATCGGCCAGAGATGTTATAAACTCCTCCACGGCATGGACCGTGTGCCGGAGTTCTGTCCCCGGCCTCTGGTGGTCAAAAACTGTCATTCTCACAGAGGTGAACTATGGGAGCCTCACCTGAATCGGCATCTGCGGATCTATTATTATCCTGTCATTAGCGCCAAGAAGGGGGTTCGAGAGGTTATTCACGTAATGACGGATGTTACAGAAAGACAAAAGGCCCGTCAGCAGATTGAATACCTGGCCAGTGTTGTTCGCCACTCCCAGGATGCCATTATCGCTACAGACCTCAATTGTCAGGTCACCAGTTGGAATAAAGCGGCCGAGAGGATCTTTGGCTATAAGGAAAAAGAGGCTGTGGGACGGTTTATGGATATTATCGTTCCAGAGGGACAAAGAAAAGCCTGTCATCTCTTTGTTGAAGAAATTAGTACCGGAGGGATCGTTGCACGCCAAGAGACCAAGAGAAATACAAAAGATGGCCGGCTTATTGATGCGGACCTGTCATTTTCTCCGATCAAAGACAACGAAGGAAATACTATCGGCGTCTCTTTCATAGCAAGGGATGTGACCTATCAGAAAGAACTTGAAGCCAAGCTCCTTCAGGCCCATAAGATGGAATCCATTGGTACGCTGGCTGGCGGGATAGCCCATGACTTTAACAACCTGCTCATGGGGATTCAGGGTTATACCTCACTGATGCTTCTGGATCTTGATACCTCGCACCCCCATTATGATATGCTAAAGAAGATCGAGCAGCAAATTACCAGTGGCGCCGGCCTGACCAGACAGCTCCTCGGATTTGCACGGGGGGGAAGATATGAGCCCAGGCTGACCAATCCTAATATGCTGGTCGAAAGGTCATCCGATATGTTTGGTCGAACCCAAAAAGGGATTGTTGTGCATACGAAACTCGAAAAAAACGCGTGGACGGTTGAGGTGGATCAAGGCCAGATAGAGCAAACCCTCTTGAATCTCTATGTCAATGCCTGGCATGCCATGCCTGGCGGGGGAGATCTCTTCCTTGAAACAAGTAATGTTACACTGGATAAGTCTTACCTGAAACCCTATGATCTCAAACCCGGCAGGTATGTCAAAATCTTAGTTACTGATACCGGCGTTGGAATGGATGAAAAAACACAGCAGCGGATCTTTGAGCCGTTTTTTACGACCAGGGAGATGGGGCGAGGTGCCGGCCTGGGTATGGCCTCGGCTTATGGGATTGTCAGGAATCATAAGGGAATCATTAACGTTTACAGTGAAATGGGTCATGGAACAACCTTTGCAATCTATCTGCCCGCCTCAGACAAGGAGTCAATTAAAGAGACGGAGCCTTCTGCGGAAGTGCTAAAGGGGAAAGAGTCTATACTTTTTGTAGACGATGAGGACAGGATACTTGATGCCGGCAAGAAAATGCTCGCGGCATTGGGCTACAGGGTCATGGTGGCTGGAAGAGGGGAACAGGCCATAGAGGTTTTTAAGGAGGACCATGGCAAAATTGATATGGTGATTCTTGACATGATCATGCCAGGTATGGGTGGAGGAGAGGTCTATGATAGGATCAAAGCAATCTCTCCGAATGTCAAGGTTCTACTTTCAAGCGGCTACAGCATAAAGGGCCAAGCCGAGAAGATACTCAAACGTGGCTGTGACGGCTTTATTCAAAAACCGTTTAAGATAAAGGAGCTGTCCAAGAAGATAAGGGAGATCCTAAACAACAAACCTAAAAAAATATTGTAAGCGTTCACAGGGCACCGCATCTGCTTTGTTGTAGGGTACTTGAAGTACAGGGAGTACGTCGGCGCACCCTCCGCCTCGCATCTGCAGCACCCTGTAAACGCTTACAGTTCGGTGGGTTGCGGTAAAACGGGCGTTGTAATCCCGTGGTTTGACACAATGTTTTATGTGGGGGCATTATAGCTTATATCTGTCCACTGGATTCACCCCTCGTTTCGGAGCTTATCCGGGGCACCTTTTGGCATATGCCGTATCAATAGATGTGAGGAGCAAGTTGAAAAAACGACTATCTAATTTGACATGATCAAGATAATATGGGATGTAAAATGATAAGTAACCGTTCAGGGGTTCAAAGGTTCAGAGGTTCAGAGGTTCAAGGGTTTACCTAAAACCTGAACCGTTGATTCGTGAGTTCTGCCTGCCCGCTCGCCAAGCTTGTGAGGCAGGCGGGAATGGAATAGGCATGAGGATATTGAGGCCTGTCTGCGTGCGACGCACAGGCAGGCAGTTGTCCCGAGAGGTAGCTTGCAAAAACAATCAACAATCATAAATCATCAATCCAATGAGGCATGGCTGTTGGCTCGAGAGCTAACCCGCAAGGTGAATGAAAGAAAGGAGTGAGCAGCATGAAAGCATTAGTAGTTTATTCAACCAAGACAAAGAACACGTTAAAATTAGCTGAAGCACTGTATGATACCCTTCGTTATCATAAGGAATTGAAATCAATTGATGATAAACCAGATCCGGATGACTATGAGTTTATTGCCGTGGGTTTCTGGGTCAAAGACGGGAAGCCGGATCCTGCCACCATGGAATTTCTGCCAAAAATCCGTGATAAAAAGGAGGTCTTTTTATTTGCTACCCATGCCTCGGCAAGAGACTCCGAGCCTATCAGAAATGCCATGAAAATTGCGAAGGAGCTGGCTAACAAAGGGCGCATCCTCGGGACATTCGGTTGCCAGGGCGAGGTCTCTCCAGAGATGATGGAGAAAATTGCTGCCAAGGACCCAAAGCCACCCTGGTTTGCTGATGCGCCGGCAGCAAAAGGACATCCTGATGAGAAAGATATCAAGGAGCTTGTTCATCTCATTAATGCAATTTGCATTTGAACTGAGTTTACCATAAACGCAAAATCCGAAGTTTTTCGGTTTAAATGGGGGAGAGGAAAGGCGTTTCCTCTCCCCCAATTTTTGTTGCAAGCTTCACTGCTCAGGGCAATGGTCGGGACTGGCAAATCCTTATTGGATCATCAATCAGCTTGCAAGCTGTCTCGCAAGCCTTTCCGAATTTGCAATAGAATCATTTAGACTAATACCCCCAAGCCAATTACATCTGATATAGAGACCGGGATAAGACCTCAGAGTCAAATCGATTTCAGAAGCAATGGCCTGGTGTCCCTTCTCATACTGTGGAATGGCCTCCTCCCACCGGAAGATCTTCACAAACTCCGGTTCACCCTTCAACCCGATGAGCTCTGAAAATTCTTTTACCACCAGGTCCAGGAGAGATGTATCAGAGAGTCTGGCCAGGTCCGGGGCCCTTGCACCACCTACCAGGGTCCTTATGAGCTGATAACCTTCAGGGGCCCTGTTGGGGAAAATGGACGAATCCCAGAGGGCCCCAAGGATTGAGCGCTTCTCAACGCCCGGGGCAAGGAACCCGAATCCATTCAGGGAATTCTCAGTGGTTCCCTGCCTAATGCCCACGCACACAATACTCACAGGGGGATAATTTATTTGCACTGCAAGTTTTACAATATCCGGGGCAGTCTCTTTAAGGACCTCTGAAACC